>NZ_JBHHJV010000012.1:0-114146 GCF_042136355.1 Peribacillus sp. Hz7 | reverse complement strand
TCTGGCCCCTCGGGCCAGATACCCTAAACTCCTAATCCTCCCCTAAATATGGAAATAACTCAGAATGAAGTGGCTCGCTTTTGAAGTGATCGCTCTGGCTCAAATCAATATTGACAAAAACAAATGCAAAGCACACCTACATATAGGAGATTTTTAGTCCAAATACGATAGTATTTTTGACGATATCAGAACAACAGGAAGCAACCGAAAATATCAAAAAAATGCACTTAGGAAAACTCAAAAAATTAGCACATCTTTATATTAGTGATATGGTAATATTGTACTATAGACTATAGGAGCAGAATATAAAATGTTTTTTATTCAGTAATATATAAAGCTTGAGGCAAATTTTAAATTGGAAAGGGGACTGAAAAGTGATTCAGGATGATATAAAAAGATTTCTTTTATTAACAATAGCCACTGAAATAAAAAAGACTAAACTTAAGCTAAGACCTGTTACTGGTGATATGGCAATAGCTATTGACTTTCCAGAAAAATTACGTGAAATTGACCATCAATTTGGGGCTATTCAGTGTTATAAGGAAAATGTAGAATTACGTTTTTACTTTAATGCTTTAAAGGATGATTTGCACAATTCTAACTTTTTTAAAATAATAAATGAAATTGATAATAAAAATGAACTATATCGAGTGAAAGATAGAGTTGATTATATTGCTTTTCAATTTGATGAATTTGATTCTAATTCAATAAACTTTATAGAGTATATATGTAAACAAGTACAGAAATCATTTTGCCAGTTTAGTCAGAAGGAGTATGAGGAGTTAGATTATAACTTTAATGAATTAAAGTATATTTTTGATTTGTCTATATTTAAAAAAGGAATGTTTAAAGGCTTAAGCATGCAAGAAGCAATTCAAATTTTAAAGCAGCAGGATTCAAATTTTGATGCAGTTATTCAATCCCTTCAAAGGTTTAAACAAAATAATGTTGAATCGAATATCGCAGTTGAACTTATAGAGAATAATTATATTGAATTAGAATCGATTGTAATAGTTACTCCAGAACAAATTGAAGTAACTGAAACGGAAAGAAAACAAATTATTAAGGGTAGAGTAGGTCAATCTTCTTTTAAGAAAGATCTTTTAGCAATTGAAAAGAAATGTAGATTATGCGGAGTGAATAATGAACGTTTCTTAGTAGCTAGTCATATTAAGTTATGGAGTCAATCTAACAATCAAGAGCGGTTAGATGTGAATAATGGATTATTACTATGCCCTAATCATGATTCTGTGTTTGATAAGGGATATATTAGTTTTGATGATGATGGATTAATCTTGATTTCAGATAGCTTGGATGAGGCTACAAAGGTTTTTCTTAATATAAATGAAATTATGAATATTAGAATGAATGAGAGTCAGCGGCAGTATATGAAATGGCATAGGGAAAATTTATTTAAAAATTAATAGTACAAGGTTTCTATAAAAATATAGTTTTGATGCTGTAATGTATTTCTAAGTAATTACGAGATAGGAGTATTAGTCATGGCAATTAAATATTTATCAACAACAGCACTTTCTAAAGAAATTCAATTACCTGCAAAGGAAGTGTTTAAATTACTAGCTGATAAAGGGTTAGTGAAAAGAGAAAAGGATAACTGGATTTTAACAGATGAAGGAAAAGCTAAGGGGGGAGTAGTCAAATCACATCCACAGTATGGGAGTTACATTGCTTGGTGCGAAGATTTTAAAAATGATACAATCTTTGAATCTTTAGAGAATGATAAAAACTTATTAACTTCTACTGCTTTAGGAAATCACTTTGGAATATCAAAGTTTAGAATTAATCCCATTCTATCTGAATTAGGCTTAGTCCAAAAAGGTGTTAAGGGATGGACGGTTACTCCACTTGGCAAGTTAATGGGTGGAAAGCAGTTTGAGTATGATAAGACAGGAGTTCCTTATGTTTGTTGGAATCCAATAATTCTAACTAAAAAGAGTATTATAAGTTCATTGAAAGAGGTACAAGGGCAATCCTCTACAGAAGAGAAAAATGAAAGCAATCACTCTTATGTAGGATTTCGAGAAAAGTTTGAAGCAAAGCATAGAAGTGCTGATGGTCATTATGTGCGTTCTAGAGCAGAGATGCTTATAGATAATTGGTTGTATATGTCTGAGATAGTTCATGCTTACGAGAGAAAACTCCCAATCGAGGAAGATGTATATTGTGATTTTTATTTACCAGTGGGAAAAGTATACATAGAATTTTGGGGATTAGAAAATGACCCAAAATATGTGGCAAGGAAACAAGATAAAATAAAAATATATGAAAAGTATGGGTTTAATTTGATTGAATTAAGTGATGAGGATATTCAAAATTTAGATGATATATTGCCTAAGAAGTTACTCAAGTTTGGTATTCAAGCATATTAAGACCATCGTAGTAATGTAACAAAAAAGGTCAGCAAGGAAGAAATGTGATGCCATTTTTATCTATAGTAAATTCTAGTTGTCTCCAGTAATATCTCTATTTGCGTTTTAGCTTAGCTTGTGCCAGAGCAGATCCTGTGACTGATTTTGATGCACTACTGTAGTGTCCAATGAGAAATTGGATGCTCTTTTTTTAGTTGGATTTGAAAGGTTATATGAGGTGTATAGATAAAACAATGATTTTAATTAAAATGAAGTGTTCAAATTTCTTTATTTGTGAGGTATTTTAGAGAGTATAGCTTAAACGAAATTCTTTTACTTATTACACATAATTATTGATGCTCTTCTCCAAAAGTATGTTAATATCCAGATGTAATAGTGCAAATTGCCTAGTTATGTTAAAATGATAGTCGAAAAGGAGAGTGTACATAGTATGGAAAAGGTAATGGTGTTTTTGTTAGGGTGTTTATTATTACTTGGTGGATGCAACTCCAAAACAGATGAAGCATATCAAAACTCCATTCAAAAAGGTCTAGATGCTGTAGCGGAAGATAACTTTAGCAAGGCTGAAGGACTATTTGAGGTTGCATTAGAGTCTAAAGAAAATGATGAGACGGCAAAAGCTTATTTAAACCAAGTGCAATTAATTTTGGAAGCAGATGATTTAGTTGAACAGAATAAAATAGAAGATGCAATAAAGTTACTTAATCAATCGATTCAAGTTAAAGCAGGCTCAAAAGTAATTTCTTCTAAATCGGAAGACAAAAAAGATGAATTAACTGCTGTCCAAGAAAATCTAAAGAATTATACAAAAACATTAACAGATGCAAAAAAACTAAATAAGGCAGATAATTATGAAAAATCTAACGATAAACTAGATGCTTTACTTAAAGAAGATTTAACTAAGTTTGTAGAAATTAAGGATGAAGCAGAGAAATTAAAAGACTCTAATAATGAAGCTATTAAGAGGGCTGAAATTGCACAAGCTAAAAAAGAAGCGGAAGCAACGGTGGCTGCTGAGAATCAAGCAAAAGCGGAAGCTGTGAAAAATAAAGTAGAGGAATATAGACAACAGGTATGGTATGGAAGGGATGAAGACCCTGACTTTACATGGGATGATGCCTATAACATTATAGTAGATGTTTTGGGAGAAGAGGATGGTACATTTTTGTATAATGGAAGGGTAATGGTATATATGGATGATAACGGAAGAAAATACTATTCCATATGGAAGGAAGATCCAAATGCGGCAAGCACCGCCGATGGAACTATGGCAGTTTATAACGTGTATGATGACGGAACGGTTGAACCTCAATAGGGTTTTTTATTTAATGAAGCAGTTTCTCTAAGAGAGTAGCGGTTTAAGGAATAAATAGACTAGATTTTTCTATTTTAATTGAGTTGTAGAGTATTAAATAATCCCTTTTTATGTATTTAACTCTAAAAAATGTAGATTAGCAGTGTTGAATAATTTATACTGGTACATATAACCTATTTTCGGAGGGTGAATAATGAAAGTTTTAAATCGAATCGTATTAATTCTATTCGCATTTACATTATTTGTTTCTATTAATGCAGAGAACACTTCTGCAGCTACGTATATTGATAAAGAGTTTGCAACTTTAGCAAAAAAAGGGCAATTAAAAGGAGCTAAAGGTAAAATAGGCATGACATACAGTTCATTAAAGAAACAGAGTAAAGGTTCTGTCGGACAATCTGAGTCCTATCTATGGTATACTACTGCAAAAACATCTTATGGTTTCTTTTATGGTAATTCATATGATAAAATCTCATCCAAACAAAAAGTGGTGCTCATTCATAGAGATTTATCAGGAAATATTACAGCTAAACAAATGCAAAAATACTTTGGTAAACCTGTAGCAAAAAATGTATATAAAGCAGGGAAATATTATGTTCGTTTTGAAAATAATAATCCATCAAAAGGGAAATGTTTTGTTCATATCGGTACAAAAGATGCTATAAATTCATGGTATACATATGATGAAGATGGAACTCTTACTGTAAAATAAAGATATAGGTTATTATATTGCAACTTATGATAGAGTAACTTATATAAATTAACTAGTCAAAATTGTGAAAAGATGTTTATTCACCAGAATAAGCTCAGATGATTGATAAGGATGTGTCTTATGGGCATGTCCTTTTTATTTTATATGAAGTATGGCAAGCGGAGGGGGAGGGGTATTATACATCTAGTAGTGCTTATCCATCTGCTAATAGAAGTAGAAGTGTTTAGGACACTCCGTATGAAAATTTTTAGGATTCGATACGATAAAAAACAAGTATTACCTGTGACTCAATCACTTTATTGAAGCTGAAGTAGAAGAAACAGAAGCGACAGCATAATGCATATTATTTGTCTATGTTATCAATTAGGTAGCATGGATTTTTTGTTTAAGGGTTGTAGGTATTCTATTGATGAAGGTTGGAGTTAAAATACAACTTGTATATCTAGACATGCTCTAAAATGTTGATATAACAATATTTTAACAGCATTCAAAGGGTATTCTGTTAGCTCAGTTGGGAGAGCATCACCTTGACAGGGTTGAGGTCAATCTGAGTCGTAATCATGGTATTACTTACAAAGAAAAAATGGGCTTGCCTTTGGCTTTCTCGTTTTTTCTTTGTAAGTTAGTTAAATGGAAATTTCCCCAATATACGAAAACACTATTTCTCTCTACGTTTATCCAATAGCTCTGCAGCCTTCCTAGCTTTTTCCCTAGAAGTATTAATATACAGTAGGGAAGTATCCGAAGATGTATGCCCTAATTGTGACATAATCAAAGGAATGTCCCCACCTGTCTGTTCCGCTAAATTCGTAGCATAGGTATGCCGTAGTTTATGTGGTGACATTCTTTTATCAAAAGACTTCGTATACTTATAAACAATATTTTCAATGGCCCGGTTGGTAAGAGGAAGCGGTTCTCCCTTATAGAGTTTGATAAAAACAAATTCATTCTCATCGCCTTTCCCTGCATAACGTGCATGTCGAATCGATAAATACTCCTTAAGATCATGAAGGGAGGATGGGGTCACACTAACCGTATCCTTTTTGTCGCCCTTTCTAATCACACTGATTTCCTTTGAACTAAAATCAATATCTTTGATTCTTAAATTGGATAACTCATTCACACGGATTCCACTTCCAAGAAAAAGAGAAAGGATTGCATAATCCCGTTCTTTATCCCGATTGAAGTAATTTTTCTGAGTGTCAGAAAGAGAATGCTCATATTCGTCTTTCACGTACGCTAAGAAATCAATATCCTGGTCATTAACAAAGATTTTTTCGGTTATATGTTTGGCCCGCTCATTAAACGTTTCTGATACCTTTTTCACCTGAATTTTTTGCATGACGTTCCTATGGAAATAGGGTTCTCTATTATCTAATTCAGCTTCTGTCGTCAAGTATTTAAAAAGGGAACGAAGGGAGGACTTATGGCGATTAACGGTTTTGGGATTGATTTTTTTCGTTTCATCGTTCTTTGAGACTTTATATTTTTTCCTAGCTATAAATTTAAAATAATTACTAGCTTCCTCCAAAGATAGGTTTTCAAGATATCCAGGTTTAATATCTCTAATCGATTCGCATGGGACAATCCCTTCAGCCATGAGCCAGTTAAAAAACTCTTGATAATCCCGTACATAATTGAAAAGGGTGAGGGGAGAGCGGATATCCTGCTTAGCATCTACATATTTAACCACATAGTCAGGCATCTCTTTTAACAATTCATCTAGTTTTCTTTCATAATAATCATGCTGCTTAGATATAGACAAACGAAACACCTCACAAGTAAAAATTAAGAAAAAGAATCAGTTTATAAAAAAGAACAATTGTTCGTATAATACATTTTTTACGAATAGTTAATCTTTTGGGTATAATAAACTTTACTTAGATCTTGCAACTCCTACTTCAATCATAGCCGGGTCAGGTCGTGCTGCAGAATTCGGTATTTTGTTTAAAGGTGGAGAATACCTTATTTGATAAAAACGACTTCTCCTTTAGTTAATTATCATTTGTTCATAGAGGTTATTTATTAACTAGTTAATTTTGCTGAAATGCCTTTAAAAAATCCAACTCCTGATATTTTAAGGGAAATCTTATCCGGTACCTTAATATTTTTTTGAATATATATAGACAGATTATCTATTTTAAACTCATTATAGCGATTCAAATCCTTTGGTTTTTTGGGAATAGCCAGTAAATCCTGTATCCCTACTGCACAACATCCTTTTACTTCAACGCTATTAACTGTCAGATGTTTTCCTTTTGATTCAATCCAGCTTTTTGCTCTATCATCCATTTTAAAAATCATATCCTCACTCCCAACTTTTACAAACTGCTAACATAGATAATTACTCTGAATATAGAAAGAAAATATTGAAATGTCAAACAAATAACGGTAGATGAGTGATTTACAATTTAGGTCGTTTTGTTGTATGTTCTTTATTATAGGAATGAAAAGCAATCGTGTTTGTTGCCTTCTCTATATCTCTTAGCATATTAAGTTTTCAGGAGTAAGAGGTAGGTTTTAATCATATATAAAAGGATGGGAAAGCGGTATGGGAAAAGGACTAGCAGGGAAGCGAATTGCAATTGGCGGTTCGAGAAAAGTAGAAGAAATTAGTACATTAATCGAAAAACAAGGGGGTATTTCTGTTGTACGTCCCCTCCAAGGAACTGTTTTTTTAGCAGAAAAGGAGGTAGAACCTGACTTACAGAAGTTTGTCACGGAAGGGGCAGACTGGGTTATTTTCACAACGGGCATTGGAACAGAAACTCTATTAAATTTGGCCGAAACATTGGGTATCAAAGATCAGTTCTTAAATAGAATCCAGCAAGCCAGTGCAGCCTCAAGAGGGTATAAAACACTTTCAACGTTAAAGAAAATTGGGATTAAACCGGTTGCGACGGATGAGGATGGGACTACTCTTGGATTAATCCGTTCTCTTGAAAGCTTTGATTTTTCGGGGAAAAGAGTAATGGTTCAGCTCCATGGGGAAACCGCTCCAACGTTAATAAAGTTTCTTGAAGATAGAGGAGCATCTGTGTTAACGATTCTTCCTTACCAGCATATTGCTCCTGAGTCAGAGACAGTTGCAAAATTATGTGAAGAGCTGCTAAACAATGAATTGGACGCCGTCTGTTTTACGACTGCTATCCAAGTTCGGTCTCTTTTTAACTTTGCAAGGGAGAACGGTTGCTTAACAGATGTTTTACAATCCTTTCAAGGGAGAGCGCTTGCCGCTGCTGTCGGAAAAGTTACCGCGGAGGCTTTAGTAGAAGAGGGAGTGGAACGCTTGCTTGCTCCCGAACTTGAGAGAATGGGAGCTATGATTATTGAGTTGTCTCGTTACTATGAGAAACTTTAAAGAATATATATAATTATAGTTTTTAGAGTGCGAAAATTACCATTATCATCGCACTCTTTTGTTTGTTTATTTAGATAGTTAATTATAAATAGGATTTTTCCTCTATTATGGATTAGCAACGATAATAACTACCTCACTTAAAACAACTATTTAGTACATGAAAATATTCTATAGCTCAAAACACCGTCATACTTTGCCATTATATTAAAATGTTCATACATTACCGAATAAAGTTCAGGTTCAATATATTCTGAGTATTGGAATTCAGGATTTGGATTGTATTGGAGCATAGATTGTTCTTGCATACGAATATTTATATGTTTAAAACCAGCCTGTTCAAATAAAGTGATCCAATTCTTTTCCGTAAGGACGGAGCCTAATCCATAAAATTGTTTAACTTCTTCCTCTATAGTTGGGGAAAGCCGTTTATTGGTGGTAAGCTCATTTGCAATAAACCGCCCACCATTTTTTAATAATCGACATATTTCTTTAAGAGCTTTTGGCTGATTTACAAAAGAAAGGACAGATTCGGAAATAATAAAATCAAATTCCCCATCCTTTACCGGAAATTCCTCTATTGAGCCCTGAATAATTTCCACTGGTAATTGATATTTCCTCATTCTGCTTTTTGCTTTTTCCACCATTATAGAGTTAATATCCATCCCTGTTACTTTTGCTTCGTATTGCTCAGCTAGATAGGCAGATGTTTGACCAGTACCACATCCTACATCTAAAATGCGAGAAGTTTTGTTAATTTCTTCAGTCTTAAGTATTTCCTTGGTTAGACCAATGCCACCAGGATGTGCTCCCCCAACACCAAATTTGGACAAAAAATCTAAATATATCGACCTACCAATTAGAATCACCTTCTTCAATTCTTATTTTATAAAATATGAAAATGTAAATAAGATGTTCATTCCAGAATGACAGATGTTACTTTCAATGTGAAATAGGCTCTTGAATCCGTAACAACTACCCAAATGAATCATAATTTGTTAAAGAAAGCACACGTAGTATTTGATGATTTCATATATACAACACACACATTACCTTCTTTCAACTCTCAGGTATTTAACCTGATTAATAAATATAAAGGATAAAGGGGAGCAAAAAAATGCACAATTTTCAAAATGAACTACAAATGTTAGGAATGGATAATTATCAAGTTGGCCAGTTAACTCCTATAGATTATCAGACTCAAAATCCGCTCGAGTTTGTCGATATGCGTCGTTGTGGCGGCTGTGGTCATTGTGGGGGCTGTGGCTTTCGTTGTGGGGGCTTTCGTTGTGGGGGCTGTGGTTTTCGTTGTGGCGGCTGTTTCGGCCTTGGCTTTGGCTTTGGCTGTTTTGGCTGTTTTGGTTTCTTTATTTAGCTGTTGGGAAGCTGTTGATTGTTCTTCAAAAAAATTCAGGTTATTTTATAAAAAGAAAGTGTCCCTGCATTGTCGTAGGGGCACTTCTTTCTGGGTTAATCATAATGGACAAATACAAGTACATAAAATGATAGGGAATAATGAGAAACGATTAGAGTGAAGGAGGAACTGAATGACGAAACTAAACTCACACTCACGTCTCAAGGTGAAAAATGACACATTTTATCTACCTAATCCACAAGGTGGTGTGTATTTTAGAAATAACGTAAGCTCATTTCGTATGGAAGGGGATACAATCTATCAATGGATTGAAAAACTGATGCCGATGTTCAATGGGAAGCAAACATTGGAAGAGTTGACAGAGGGACTAACACCCCCGTATCGAAACAGGGTATATGAGATTGGAGAAGTTTTGTACACGAATGGCTTTATTCGAGATGTAAGCCAAGATTGTTCCCATCAATTAAAAGCAGATGTTCTCGAAAAGTATGCTTCACAAATTGAATTTATTGAGAACTTTGTTGATTCTGGTGCGTACCGTTTTCAAGAATATCGTCAAGCTAAAGTTCTAGCTGTCGGATCAGGCCCTTTTATGGTTTCGTTGATTTCTGCACTAATTGAATCTGGACTTCCCAAATTCGATATTATGGTGACGGATTCAGTACCTACAAATCGATTGCGGATTAATGAAATGGTGAAGAAGGCCAAAAGGGATGACTCCGAGGTGGAGGTAAAAGAGATACCATTTGAAAAAGGGCAGGGAAAGAATTTTTGGCAAGCAGCTGTGCAGCCATATGATTGGATATTATATGTTTCCCAAAATGAAAATATAAAGGAACTTAGGAATCTAAATCGGATCTGTAAAGCGGAGAAGAAGGCATTTCTACCTGCCTTATGTTTAGACCGAGTGGGGTTTGCAGGTCCTTTGGTGCATCCAGAATCAGAGGAGTGCTGGGAATCTGCATGGCGTCGTCTTCATGAATCTGCATTGCAACAAGATCGGCAGTTGCAGACATACTCTTCCACAGCAGGATCGATTCTGGCGAACATCATTGTATTCGAATTTTTTAAGAAGACTACAGGAACTGCAGATTCAAATCAAAGTAAGCAAATTTACCGGCTTGATCTTGAAACATTGAACGGAGACTGGATTTCATTCATCCTACATCCATTGGTTAAGAATATCAGTGTATCGTCTAGAATGGTTGAAGACCTTGATGTAATACTCAAGCAAGAACGGAGTGAAAAGAAATCGCCAATTAATCTCTTGGAATATTTCAGTTTATTAACTTCAGAAGAAACAGGGATTTTTCATACTTGGGAGGAACGAAACTTAAAACAGCTTCCTCTTTCGCAATGCTATGTTCAAGCAGTAAATCCAGTGTCAGAGGGACCAGCAGACCTCCTGCCAGAGGTTGTGTGTCCGGGGTTTACGCATGAGGAGGCAAAAAAGGAAGCCGGACTGACTGGTATTGAAATGTATGTGTCACAAATGATTAAGGGATTCAGGGATCAGAAAGACCAAGAAGAAGTGAATATAGTGGAAGGATTTATCGGCATTGGGGCAGGAGAAACAGTTGAAGAAGCTGTTTGTCGCGGCTTGCAAGCCTATTTAGAGGAGGAATTGAAAAACAGAAAAATCAATCAGCCGAACACCATGTTTCGTGTACAACTGGAAAAAATAGAAGATCCCCACTGCAGGTTTTATTTAAATTCCCTTACTACCTTAAATGGTACACCAACAATTGGTTTGGAAAATAAAGTGTTAGGCTTTCCTGTAATATGGGTACAGTCGCAGGGCCGTCGGTACACGAGTATAGGTTTAAATACAACGTTAGCTTTACGGAGTGCCTTGCAACAAGCGCTTTTGGATATTCAAAATGAGGAGAAATCAACAGATAGGGAAGCAGAGTCAGCTGTTTTTCTGAAAGGAAAGGAAGATAAACTCGAAATCCCTTCTTGTGAAGAACTAACAAAAGGGGAACTATTACAATCCTCTATTCGGATCCTGAACGGAAACAATAAAAGGCTCTTTGTCTATGATCTTTCGTTTGAACCTTTTTTAAAACAGGAACTGGCAGGGGTGTTTGGTGTGCAGATACGAGGGGAGGAACCCTAATGGCTGCTCGTATTCTAATTGATGGAAATGGTTTGTTAGCGGATTTTGTCTATAATCAATTGTCCAGCAACTATCCCGTAACGCGACAAAGCTTATTAGATGAGGTTCCTGAAGAAATAGAATTAGCTCTGGTGCTGCAGGATACTTGGCATCCATTGGTTCATCAAAAAGCGGAAGAGAGATTCAGGGGTATAGGTATCCCATGGCTTCGAGGTTTTGTTTCATTTGGGGAGGGAGTAGTCGGTCCATTCGTACAACCCGATAAACCAGGATGTTCTCGCTGTGCTGACATACGGTGCATGATAGCTGGATCCGATTCCCAAGAAATGTGGGGGCTTCAGATGAGAATGGCATCAGGAGAAGGTGTACTGCGAGATGCATGGGCATCGAGAACGGGGCTATTGCAAATGGCAGCTTTGATATGTAAAGAAGTACAGAGAGTTCTTCAAGGAGAACCTAGCAGCTTAGAAGAAAGAGTGTTCATTACTAACCTTAGAACGTTAACGACCTCCAGTCATCTTTTCTCACTCGATCCATTGTGCCCGTTGTGCAGTTCAATACCTGATGACACACCCGCACTAGCTCAAATTAGGTTAGAATCCAGTCCGAAAATAAATGAGGGCAGTTATCGCTGCCGTTCGATGGATGAATTAAAAACAGTGCTTGTCAAAGATTATCTCGATTATCGTACTGGGATCATGAATAGGAAAATGCAGGATTTGGTGCTGCCATTTGCTGATGTTTTAGTAAACATGCCGCTATTTGAAGCGGATGAGGGAGTGGCAGGAAGATCTAATTCTTATGAAATGAGTGAGTTAACTGCCATTTTAGAAGGGTTGGAGCGATATTGCGGGATCGAGCCTCGAGGCAAAAGAAGGACAGTTCGTGATAGTTATCATAATTTAGAAAATCAAGCGCTAAACCCTATAACAGTTGGTTTACATGAAAAAGATCAATATAAAAAGCCAAATTTTCCGTTTAAACCTTTTAATCCTGATGATCCAATGAATTGGGTCTGGGGCTATTCATTCTTACAAGAACGTCCTATTCTGGTTCCGGAGTTACTCGCCTATTACAGTTTGGGCTATGGAGGAGAGGGCTTTATTTATGAAACCTCCAATGGGTGTGCATTAGGAGGAAGTTTAGAGGAAGCTATTTTTCATGCCATTATGGAGGTAGTCGAGCGAGATTCATTCTTATTGACCTGGTATGCTAGGCTCTCTCTTCCTCGTCTTGATCTTAGTTCTGCTAACGATAAAGAATTACAGCTGATGGTCGACCGTATACGTGAGGTGGCGGGATATGACCTTCATTTTTACAATTCTACGATGGAACATGGGATTCCAAGCGTCTGGGCAGTGGCCAAAAACAGAAAATCCAAGGGTGCAAACCTCATTTGTGCAGCTGGAGCTAACCCTGATCCAGTGCGGGCTGTAAAAAGTGCGATTTATGAGCTGGCAGGAATGATGTTTAGGCATGATGAAAAATTGGAAGAAAACCGGCAGAAATATGAAAGGATGCTACAAGATCCGTTTGCAGTACGTACCATGGAGGACCACGGCATGCTGTACGGTTTGAAAGAAGCAGAGAAACAACTAGATTTTTTATTGGATGATCATCGCCCGTTACGTACGTTTGCCGAGGAATTCAAGCAGCAGCCGGCACATACTGATTTAAAGGATGATCTTCAGGATATTCTTAATAAGTTCCGTCGATTAAACCTTGAAGTTATTGTGGTTGACCAAACAACACCTATAATCAAACGAAACGGATTATTCTGTGTAAAAGTCTTAATTCCTGGAATGTTACCAATGACATTTGGACATCATCTTACCCGAGTGCAAGGGCTAGATAGGGTACTTAAGGTACCGGTGCAATTAGGATTTAGGAAGACACCATTATCGTTTGAACAGCTTAATCCATATCCACATCCGTTCCCATAATTAAAGAGTAGGAGGACAAAAAAATTTGGAGCTAGAAACATTTCTACACCATCTGCACTTTGACACGGAGAAAATCGTTCCGCCGGATTGGCAGGTCGATTGGGAAGACGCACCACTTCCTTATAAACTGTACCGTGGTTTACCAGAGGTTCCTCTTACCGCTGATGTACCTTTAGTACTCAATAGAAGAGAAGCTACTCTAAAACCCAGCCTGATGGAGCTTGGTCATTTTTTATGGTATGTATACGGTCTTACCCAATACTCTCAATTCGCAAAGGAAAAAGATGGGGGCTTCACCCAGTCAGTAAGGAGATTTGTTCCCTCTGGAGGGGCGTTGTATCCCAATGAATTATATGTGTATATAAAGCTTGAGGATGCTCCGACAGGAATTTATCATTACGATGTTGCGCATCACCGCCTCAGTTTGGTGCGAGAAGGAAATTACGATTTCTACTTATCCAGAAGTGTTGGAAATAGCTATCCTATCACTGACTGTTTTTGTACCGTTTTTGTCTCGACAATTTTTTGGAAAAATTTTTATAAGTACAATAATTTCTCCTACAGGTTACAAGGGTTAGATGCAGGTGTGTTGATTGGGCAATCATTAGAAGTGGCCAATCAGATGGGTTTCTCTTCAAAAGTCTGCTACCAATTTCTTGATCAATCTATTAATCATTTGCTTGGACTATCTGAACAGGATGAAAGTGTATATGCGGTTATTCCACTATCTGTTAATCCATCTATCCATGGTGTCGACAACGATCAAAATAGAGAAGAAATTATTTCTGCTGCAGACTTGTGTCGGGAAGTGCCGTTATTAAAGCATGTTTCCTATAACCGTTCAAAGAGGATTGTTGATTATCCGATGCTGAGAAAACTTAACGAAGCATCCATGTTTGAAACAACGCAGTCATTTGTAAAGATAAAGAAAAATAATAGTGGGAAATTTTCCTTAGGTACGGAGATGATCTTGCTGCCAGTTACAGAAAACTTTTCATACGATCTCGCAACGATTTGCAGCAAGCGGTATTCTCCTGATAGCGATTTTATAATGGGAAAAGTAAGTCAGACAAAACTGGCTACATTGTTAAAAGAGACATGTTCCTTCTCATATCAGAATGACCTTGACGATACACATGGGAATGTTGGGGGTCGTGTTTCTTTGTATGGCAGTTTGTATAATGTAGAGGGAGTCCCAAGTGGTGCCTACTCTTATGATAATAGTGCTCATGCACTTCGGAGAATAACGAAGGGAGATCACCGGCAGTTTTTACAATTAGGATTAGTAATGCCCAATGTGAATTTGTATCAAGTTCCGCTCTGTATGCATGTCATCGGAGACAGGAATCACCTCATAAACAGATTAGGAATGAGAGGATATCGCATTCAGCAGATGGAAGCGGGGATTCTCGTACAACGACTGCTCTTGGTGTCGTGCGCTTTAGGGATGGGGGGCCATCCACTGCTAGGATTCGATGTGAACCAATGTGATCAACTTTACGAAATCGATTCGAAAGGAAAAACCAGCCTAATTCAAATCCCAGTCGGCCCATACCGTCCCCGCACCTGGTTAAAAGGAAGTTTGCTTAGCTAGGGAGACGAGAGTACGTTTTATTTTGTTCTCAACTGTCGTTAAACCTTGACAGGGTGGGGGTCGGGGGTTCAAGTCCCTTACAGGTCATTAATACAGAAACATCGAAGCCTCTTGTATATCTGAAGTGAACCCAACAAGTTAGACACATTTAGCTAGGCAACTACTAAGGATTGAGTTCGGTATTGTACCGGGCTTAATCCTTATGATTCTTTTCCTTTAAGATAAGCTCCAACTGCATTTAATTTATCTTCAAATGTAAATTTACCCATAAAAAATACACCCCAATTGTTAGTTTTGTGTCTAACAATTGGGGTGCAGTTCAGTTTAATGTCCTATCAACTTTATAGATAGGGGATCGTTATATAATCCCAATGCTGAACTTTAGTATTCAGTTGAAAAGCTTTTCAAACGATAGCCAAGGGTTATATGTATTAAGCAGTTTTCTTGCAGTCATCATGTGGCTTCGAAGATTGTGTTGGTAAGATGATGAGCAAAAGTAACAAGGGAATCAAATGTGAAAGTGAGCATGTTTGCTAAGAAGCAATAATCTGTTTCATTCTATAAATAGGAATTTGTTATTTGTATAAAATCTAAGATTACTTTATGCAGTTCCATTAGAAACTGGGACAAGAAACCTATCCCCCTGTCCCTCTTGAATTTTCCTCTGCTAAATGAACAGATTTCTTCAAAAGAGGAGGAAAGGGATTAATTCATCCCGAGCCGTTTCATTCTATTGTATAAGGTAGTTCTTGTGATACCTAGTTGTTTAGCGCATTCTACTTTGTTCCCATCCAAAATCTGTAACGCGCGTTTAATCACTTCTTTCTCGTGTTTGTCCATTTCTTCTTGTAGCGATACTATGGAATAATCATTATCTTTAGGTATACTCCATTCAATTTCTGGATGGTTTTCTATACTAGTATTTTTTGTAGGAAAGGGCAAATACTCTCTTTTTATTACTCCATCAGTTGCCAATACAACAAGCCGCTCAATGACGTTACGTAGTTCGCGAATATTGCCAGGCCAATCATATTGAATTAGTTCATTTACTACATCGGTAGATAATTTACGAAACGATCGCTTATATCTCAATGAAAAATCAGATAAAAAAGAATGGGTTAATTCGATAATATCTTCTTTACGCTCTCTTAAAGGAGGGATATGTAGGCTGAAAACATTTAATCGGTAATATAAATCTTCACGAAACATTCCTTCTTTCATTAAATCTAGTAAACTACGATTTGTAGCAGCGATAATGCGGAAGTCGATCTTGATTTCCTTTTCTCCACCAACACGGTAAAATTTTTGTTCTTGAAGTACCCGTAGGAACTTTACCTGCATGTCGAGCGGCATTTCTCCTACTTCATCAAGAAATAAAGTGCCACCTTTTGCTAGTTCTATTTTCCCCTTTTTACCTTTACTATCAGCACCGGAAAAGGCACCTCTTTCATAGCCGAATAATTCACTTTCAAATAAAGACGCTGATATGGCACCACAGTTAATTGAAATAAAAGGTGAGCTTGGTTCTTCACTTGCTTCGTGAATAGCTTTCGCAAACACTTCCTTCCCAACACCACTTTCGCCAAGGATTAGAACGGTGGATTTAACAGAACATACTTTTCTAGCTAAATTTACTGTTTCCTGTAGTACGGCACTTTTCCCTTTAATCGATTGAAATGGATCCGATAAGTTCTTATACATTGCTGCTTCTTGCTCTAAGCGATGTAATTTATTAGACAAATTAAATAATTTTTCATTGAGTACAACTTGATTCGTAACATCTGATACTGCTGATACTGCACCGATAATCTGTCCATTAAAATAAACCGGATTCGTGTTAAGTAAGATAAACAAATCAGAACGAGGCTGATGGTACTTTCCTTTAGTACTTTTTCCTTCATAAAGCGATTGAAAGATTGCGAGTTTTTTAGGGTCAAAAAAATCAGTAATCGGGGAGCCAACGATCTCTTGATAGTTGGCTGAGTACATTATTTCTGCTCCTTTTGTCAATGTGCACACGATCCCGTTATCGTCAACGACGGTAACTAATGAATCAGTCGTTTGAATAACAGTTTCATAGAATGCTTTTAATTGATTGTAAGAGTTATGAAGAAAATTGATCATTTGTGCGGCTGTGGCACAGACTATAGGATTTTTGTTTGTATCAAGAATAACGACTGTGGAATGGTAACGAAATGCCTGAATTAAAGTTGAGAGTGAATCATCCTCAGCGTATACAATTTTACATAGAAGCTCAGGTTCATTCTCTGTTGAACGATAATAATATTCACCATTTTTCTGTTCAATGTGAAATGGACCGAATGACGTATCCATTAGAAAGTATTTAACTGCTTCCTTCACCGATGGTAATAAAAATGTCATGGTAGCCTCCTAATCTGTATAATTTTTTTGTCACTGTAAAGAAAATTATACATTTAATTTTGGTAAATTCAAGAAATTTTTACATTATTTTCACCATGTAACAAAGTGAATGACACTTTTCTTAGGAATAGGGAAAGTTCTTGAAAAAATGTAAAGTCACCACCTCTATAACGTTATGTCACTTTTAATTATGGTTCAAATCTTCTTCTTTTTGTAAGTTTATGCCAAATCGGCACGGTAATTGCATTATAAGTTGATGAAGGCATTTACTAGAGACAAGTCTTTTATATGAAACATTGTGAGGCTTTAATCTAAGGGGGGGAATTATCGGCCGTTCGATTATTTATTACGCTTCTAAATATGGGAGAAATGGAATGATGTTTGGAAAAAGGGAGATTTGTCAGTGGCAAGCTATCTATTTAAATGTCTGAAGAATCAAAAAAAGGGGGAAAAAAATGAATAATAAACCTTTATGGCAACCAAGTCAAGAATATATTGAATCCACACGACTTTATCAATGGATGGAACAGCTTGGATATTCTGATTATGATAAATTTTTTGATGATTCTACGCGAGATATAGCATGGTTTTGGGGAGAAGTTGAAAAAGAGCTTGGCATTGAATGGATACAACCGTATGAAAACGTTCTCAATCTATCAGAAGGAATCAAATATCCCGATTGGTATGAGGGAGGACAAATTAATATTATTCAAACCGTTCTTGACAAATGGGCGAAAAATCCCGAAACAGCTGATCAATTAGCGATTATTTGGGAAAGTGAAGATGGAGAGATTAGAAAATATACGTATGCTGATATTAGCTCTTGGGTAGATCGGGTTGCCCAAGGACTTAAGAACCAAGGAATTGAAAAGGGAGATCGAATCTGTATATACATGCCAATGATACCTGAAACAGCTGTTGCTATATTAGCTGCTGGCAAGATCGGTGCAATATTTTCTCCCGCTTTTTCTGGTTATGGTGCAGAAGCACTAGCAACACGTGTAGGTGCTGCACAGGCCAAGATGTTAATTACTGCAGATGGCTTTTTGAGACGCAATAAAGTAATAAAGATGAAAGAAGAGGTAGATAAAGTAGTTGACATGACTTCATCTATTGAAAAAGTCGTGGTAGTACGTCGTCTGAACCGTGAAATCCCTTGGTCAGAAGGCATAGATATGGATTGGGCTGAACTTGAATCAACAGAAGTTACTGATGTTAAGACCGAAGTCATGGAAAGCTCAGATCCATTGATGCTGATCTATACCTCAGGAACGACAGGCAAGCCAAAGGGGGCAGTACATACACATTCTGGTTTTCCTATCAAGGCAGCGTTGGACGTTGGAATTGGGATGGACTTAAAACAAAGTGATAGACTATTGTGGGTGGCTGACATGGGGTGGCTGACAGGTCCAGTCATATTATTTGGTTCCTTATTAAACGGTGCAACAGCTGTTTTTTATGAAGGTTCTCCTGATTATCCTAACCCAGATCGATTATGGAAACTAGCAGCGGATCATCAAGTAACCCATTTAGGCGTATCTCCTACTCTTATTCGCTCATTGATGAAACAGGAAGATTTTCATGAAATGAATTATGATCTGACAAATCTAAGGGTTTTCACATCAACTGGAGAGCCTTGGAATAGTGAATCTTGGGTATGGCTTTTTGAAAAAATAGGAAATAGTCAAATCCCGATTATTAATTATGCAGGGGGAACTGAAATTTCTGGTGGAATTTTAACAAATGTTCTTGTGAAAGCGATTACCCCAATTACATTTAATTCACCAGTACCTGGTATGGACGTACATGTGTTATCTGAAACTGGTGATTCTGTTCAAAACTCCTTGGGTGAATTATCGATGAAAAAACCGTGGGTTGGCATGACAAAGGGTTTTTGGCAAGAACGAGAACGGTATGAGCAGTCTTATTGGAATCGTTGGCAGGATACGTGGGTTCATGGAGATTGGGCTATTGTTGATGAAGATGGTTTTTGGACAATTACAGGCCGATCAGATGATACATTAAATATTGCTGGCAAGCGACTAGGACCTTCAGAGATGGAAGCCGTCTTACAAAAGCATGAATGTGTTTTAGAAGCAGCAACAATTGGTGTACCTGATGATGTAAAAGGGGTTGCGCCGGTTTGTTTTGTTGTCTTACATCCAGGCAGTTTAGAAAGTGATGATATAAAAAGTGAACTTTTAGATTTAATAGGGTTGCATATGGGAAAGGCAATGCGTCCAAAATCAATTTATTTTGTAGCTGAACTTCCAAAAACGAAAAATGGAAAAGTTCTTCGCAGAGCTATTCGAGCTGCTTATTTAAATTTAGAGAGCGGTGACTTATCATCTTTGGAAAATCCGGATGCAATTGAGAATATACGTTTACAGGGTTCTCTAATTTAATGAAATAATGAAGGTTCCGTATTAAGTAAGTCACGAGTTATCCTACATTAATGAGCAGTAAGAGCCTTGAGTAATACAAGAAGCAAGGCCATAAGGATAAATATTTGATAATTCACACTAAACATCCAGCAGTGGGGGATAAAGAATCCCCTACTGTGGAAGCTTCACTTTATGCTGCAAAAATATCAAATGTTAGGTTTAAAAGCTCGAGTGATTATTTAATAGATTGCAAGAGGAGGTAATATATGGAAATTTTTGTTATTTTATTATCGTTGTTTTTCCTAATGTTTATTGCTTTCCGTGGTTTCAGTGTTATTTTATTTGCACCTATTTGTGCATTATTTGCGGTTTTATTAACAGAACCAGGCTATGTGATGCCATTTTATTCTGGAATTTTTATGGATAAGATGGTAGGTTTTATCAAAAGTTATTTTCCCGTATTTTTATTAGGAGCCATTTTCGGAAAAGTAATGGAAATGTCGGGTTTTGTAAAATCAATAGCGAATACTGTCGTTAAAGTCATTGGAACAAGTCGAGCTATGCTAGCGATTGTGATTGTTGGGGCAATATTAACATACGGTGGAGTTTCAGTATTCGTTGTCGTTTTTGCTATCTATCCATTTGCGGCAGAATTGTTTAAAGCTGCAGACATACCAAAAAGGTTAATTCCAGTTACAATTGCTCTTGGGGCATTTACATTTTCGATGGATGCTTTACCAGGATCACCGCAAATTCAGAATATTATTCCAACTTCTTTTTTTAAAACGACAACATGGGCTGCTCCTTGGCTTGGGGTTATTGGAGCTATATTTGTTTTCACAGTAGGTATGATTTACTTGGAATGGCGAAGAAGAAAAGCAAAAGCAGCTGGAGAAGGATATGGAAGCGATCATAAAAACGAGCCACAACAGATATCAGATGTTAAACTTCCAAATTTCTTTATTGCCATACTGCCTCTTATCATAGTAGGAGTATTCAATAGAGTGTTTACAAATTTGATTCCGAAATTTTATGGAACACAGTTTGACTTTACGAAGATTGATCTTGCAAACGTGAATGTAGTTGATATTACAAAGGAAACATCGATTTGGGCGATTGAAGGTGCGCTTGTACTTGGGATAGTAACAGTAATCGTATTCTCTTTTAAACAGATGAAAATGAATTTTAATTCCAATATTAATGTAGCGATTGGTGGTGCGTTACTCGCAACAATTAACACCGCTTCCGAGTATGGATATGGGGCTGTAATTTCTATGCTTCCTGGTTTTAAGACTATTAATCAAGCAATGTCTAATACGTTTACAAATCCTCTTGTAAATGAAGCGGTAACGACAACTACGCTAGCAGGTATAACAGCTTCCTCCTCAGGAGGGATGAGTATTGCTCTTGCAGCAATGAGTGAGAAATATCTTGAACAAGCACAAAAGTTTGGTATTGAGCCTGAAGTGCTTCATCGAGTTGCGTCTATGGCATCAGGTGGAATGGACACATTACCACATAGTGGTGCGATCATAACTTTGTTAGTGGTTACGGGGCTTACACATAAACAGTCTTATTTTGATATTTTTGTATTGACAATTATTAAAACGATTGCAGCATTCTTCATTATTGGAGTGTATTATCTTTTTGGGATTGTGTAAGTTTAATGTGTTCGCTAAAAAAGAATCTGTAATTGGTATCCTTCTACTAGATTGGTAGTTTTACTTGAAATCCAAATTGAAAAGTAAGATGTTCAAGTTAAAAAGGTCAAACTCAGTAATGAAGAAAAAACAATTTTTTATTAAGAATGGAGCGGATCAATATGTCTACAAAAAAAGAACGAACAGTCGTTGTAACTGGTGCAGCTCAAGGGATTGGTTATGCCATAGCAGAAGCATTCGTAAACAATGGTGACTTTGTTGCTATTTGTGATATAAACTTGCCAGCTGCAGAAAGTGCAGCGAATAAGTTGCAAAATGCAAAAGGTTATAAAGTGAACGTTACAGATGAAGAAGATATAAAGAACTTTGTTCAATTGCTTACAGCTGAACGTGGAACCATTGATGTGTTGGTAAACAATGCAGGATTGCAGCATATTGATAAAGTTGAAGATTTTCCTGTAGATAAATGGAGACTTTTAATTGATGTCATGCTCACAGGTTCGTTTTTAATGACTAAGTATGCGCTTCCTTTTATGAAAGAACAACAGTATGGTCGTATTATTAATATTTCATCGGTACATGGAAAAATGGCTTCTCCATATAAATCTGCTTATGTTTCTGCTAAACATGGCGTTGTTGGTTTCACTCGTACAGTTGCAATAGAAACAGCAAACTCAGGTATTACAGTAAATGCCATTATGCCTGGAGCAGTTCGAACAGAATTAGTTGAGAAACAGTTAGCAAAATTGGCCAAGGAAGATGGGACCTCAGAACAAGAAGCGCTTGAGAAGCACATCTTAGGAAAACAGCCTATGAAACGTATACTGGAGCCATCTGAAATAGGCAATGTTGCTGTTTTTTTATCCTCTAATGAGGCAGCTGCTATTACTGGAGATTGTTTAAGTGTCTCGGGTGGTTGGTAAAAAGATAGGCGTGATAGGGGAGAGAATGAGCGCTTACGAAGCAAAAGTAGTCGGAGACCCGTACTCCCTTGTGTTATATATAATGGGGAAGAAGAAAAAATAGGGTCTTTTATTCCAATTAAATAAGTTTAAAAAAGCCACTAAACTTGAGTGTTAGTGGCTTTTTTATGATTTTCGCGTCGTCAAAGATAGTTACATAAAAACTCATATACAGCGGAGATTTAAGATATTGTACCCGCAGTTAAAATTTGAAGAAAAATTCTTTGGAGAATATAAAAAGTTGGGGGAAAACGACAAAATCCAATTAGAAAAGCAACCTATGACTTACGCCATGTTAAATGTCTTTCCACCAGTTGCTTTATTCGCCGCTGTTGCAACGGTGCTTGTGGGTGTAGCAATCAAAGAAAAGGCCATACGAAAACGAAAAAAAGACATAGATGATGCAGTAAATCAATATCATCATTATTTTTTGATTCAACTGTATTCATTAAAGCTGCCTTCCTTAAATTATAAAAGTACTTCAGTGTATATGGAGGAAATGGGTCAATAACGTACTTATTTTTTTGAACTAAACGTATTTAACTGAACTAATTTTGAACTTTTAACAAACCTTGATATATCAAAATTTTTAAGACTTATTTAGTTCAATTAAACTAGTTTGATTTTGTCAAAAACTATTTAAATATAATATTCAACAAGTCATAACCCGTTATTTTTGGCATTTTATCAAAAATTATATATATTAATATAGTTAAAAACGAGAGGATACACCATATTTAAATTGAGGTACACACCAAAATCATCTTAAAGTCCATTTATATGGGCTTTTTTTCTTGGGAAAAGTTTATAAAACCTCATACACCTTCGTTAATGTTTTCTTCAACACCATCAGGATTTTTATGAAGAAAACTTTTTAACGCTGTAATGCTAACAAAGATTATTCCATACAAAATGAAAAAAAGTAATATTTTGGTAAAGATATCGGTAGAATATATATTAATGCTGTTATCCCTAAACATGCTTCAAAACTAATTTTATTTACTAAGGGGGGGGCATTAAGAAGTTTATCTAACATATATAGGAAATCGATTATACGAAGTGTCATTTGAAACTAACCACTTTTTCTTTATTGATGTGAATACAAAGGAAAGCGGGATGAATATAATAGGAATATACATTTGATTGCAGTTTAAATAAGAAAGTGAGCGGGAAATTTTGAAGATATCTGAGGTATATGAAAGGTATTTAAATGGAGAGAAATTTAAAAGTATACGTGAAATTAATCTTGGGTATTTACCTATAAAACAACCAGTTGATTTAGTGGGGCGTTCACCCATTATGCAAGAACTCGCTAAAAAACATTCCAGACATGTAAATAATAAATAAAACCCCGCTTTATTGTACAAACGGGGAATAGTAATGCTAGTTGATTTTTTTGTATTGTATCATTCTTTTTACTAATGGATCCGTGTTACTAACGTGAATAGGTTTAACCATGCTTCCAGTTATTTTGTTAGTTTGTTTAGCACTTTGGTTAGTGCTTGTTTCACCCAATTTTCTTGCGGCACGATTTCTTATATCTTGTATTCTAATTGGAGTTTTAGCGCTGCTCATATATATCACTCCTTTATTCAATGATATTTAACAATCCTTCATTCGTCAAGAATAGATTCATGTTCCGTTTCCGTCATCACCAGTGCTTGTTAAGGCCACCATGTACTCGATATTTTCAATATTTTTACTGATTGTATTATGTAATAGTTCAAAAAGGTATCTGTCTAAAATATCAAAGGGATAAGTATAACTGCTAATAACAGTAACATACTCATCTACACCGTAACAAAAATAGAAAACAAGATAATTCTTTTTTAATACGCTATCCTGATTATGTTTGTTAAAAATTGCAGATTCTCCTGTTTCTTTAGTTTCTTCGACTAATTCATGTAACTCTTCGGGTATAGCTCCATTATATACATTATACGAAAACGTGGCATGGAGCGGGGGGTTTTTGTATCCCGCTTGAATCTCTGCTAAAAAATACTCTAATACTTCTTTATAATCGATGATTGAATCATTTAAAAATTCAATTGTCCTTCCGGTCGCATGATCACTAGTCAAATAGGCCATAAGCTTAGCTTTAGTTCCGCTGATTTCAACAGTTTCAATAGCTGCTTGTTCAATATTGTCTACTTCAAATTCCATATTGAAAAACTTAAATCTTTTTAAACGTTTAAAGGCAACAGGAATTATCAAAAATAAAAGCATCCAAATTAAAAGTAAAAAGAGTCCTCGAAAGATAATTTTATTAAAATTGGATTCAACAATAGGTTTAACTAAAATATTTAACCATGTTTCTTTCTCTTGGGAACTACTGCTTGAAGGGCTTTCTATTGTTTTTACATTCGATTTTGCCTCAGATGATTCATTCTTTTCTGATTGTAAAAAGAGTTCTTTTGGATTCTCTTTGAGAGTATGTTGAAAAAGTAGAAGTGAAGCAAGTATCATCCAAATTAAAATCAGAATTATCCCCGAAGTGTATAAATATGGAATTAAAAAATTAATCCATTGAAAAAATGATCTTCTTTCCTCATTCTCAGTATTAATGCGAGGCACTATTTTCCCTCCTTTTTCTCATTCTATCGAAATGTTTTCTATCTAACAATAGATTGTAAACCATATAATCTTAAAAGTTCATTAACTATATTAGAAAATCTAAAGTTAAACTCACCAATAAGAGAAACCCTATTTCTGTTTATAAGAGATTGTGAAGGTTTGTACATAAAATACCATGTAAGAATGTATTTTATGTGGTGAGACATAGTCTTATGGTAGGCTAACAGGACAGGTTAGTTAAATGGCGAATGATTCGATTGAATAAAGAATACATGATAAAATGGGGACGAGTGAAGAAAAATAGTATAGACTTCTAAAATATAGATACCTTTCGACAAATAGAAAGGAGGGAGCGGGAGTACATGGATATAAAAGTGAATTACAAGATAATAAAAGAAATGTGCGGTACCGTCTCCTTCAAAAGAGGAGACTCTTTTTATCGAGCGAGTAAAGTAACGTTTAACCAGTATAGTTCTGATTTCTGTGAAGCCACCGTTAATGGAACGGAAGACTTTCATGTCACAATTGAAAAAGACGGGACAGGGAACATTCACACGAAATGCAGCTGTCCTACGCTACCGAATTTTCAAAAGTGTTGCCAACACATTGCGGCAGTTTTATTAGCTATTTATGAACATCAACGTCAGGAAACGTTTCCTATCGATGTACAAGGCATGCAATCCAATCATGGAGAGCTGACAGAAGAATTCATAACGCTCTTCAATGACAGACCAACTCGAACAAGTGGACATCAGCTTCATTTTGAAAAAAGAGAAGTACTGGATGTCATGTTTACCTGTAAACCGTTCTCCATCGGGAACGGTCAGTACTTGTTTGGAATAGAAGTAAAGATTGGTCATATGAAGCTACAAAATATTCGAGGCTTTCTACAGAACGTAAAACATGGGGAACCTAGTACACTATCCTCTACATTTAGGTATAATCCAAGCCTTCATTGCTTTTCAAACGATTCAGATGCAGTTATTCATCAGCTCATCCGGGTCGTCCAGGATGAAAAGTCCTTTTTGGAAGCATTATCGAACCTTTCTGACTGTACAGTTCGTAATCAAACATTACTTATTCCACCATCCACTTGGATGGGGCTCGTTCCTTTACTTACAAAGACCTCATTGGTAACGATTGAGCATAATGGTCATTCTTTTGAGAGCCTGCGAATTCTGGATGGACCACCTCCTATACAGTTTACATTTAAAGAAACCGAAGGCGACGATTACCAATTGACGATTAAAGGCTTTGACCGAATGGTCGTTTTGAATTCCTATAGTTCTGTGCTATGTGACGGAATAGTCTTTCAGTTAGAAGGGCAGGACTGTGAACGATTATCCAAACTAAAGCAAATGCTAGCATCTCCGGATACGAATCACATTCCGATTCCACATGAACAAATGGATTTTTTTCTAAAAAAGATTGTACCAGGTCTGAAAAAAATTGGCGATGTTCAACTGTCTAAAGCGTTATCTCAGGAGATTATGAAAACCCCGCTTATTGCCAAGCTTTACTTGGATCGTCTGAAAAATCGACTGCTGGCAGGACTAGAATTTCAATATGAAAATGTTGTTATTCAACCACTAGAAAGCCGAGACATCCCAACAGGACCAATGATTATAAGGGATCTGGAAAAGGAAGAGGAAATCCTTCAGCTCATGGAGGGGAGCGGGTTTTCCAAAACAGAAGGCGGTTATTATATGCAAAATGAGGCACTGGAATATGAATTTTTATATCATGTTGTTCCAAAGCTTCATCCACTCGTCCAAATTTATGCGACAACAGCCGTTCGAAATCGCATCGTGAGAAAGAATGCTCATCCAAAAATTAGAGTGAAAGTTAAAAAAGAACGCACCAATTGGCTGGAATTCAAATTTGAGATGGATGGAATTGCTGACAAACAGATTCGGGAGATTTTAACAGCACTAGAAGAAAAGCGAAAATATTACCGCCTTCCAAATGGATCACTTCTATCTCTCGAGACAAAGGAAATGAAAGAAATCCATCGTTTTCTGAATGAAGTTCCGGTTCAGGATGAAGACTTTGAAGCTAGTCTAAATATGCCTATTATTCAAAGTCTTAAACACCTTGATTTTATTGATGATAGTCAAGTCTTCACGGTAGAGGAATCGTTCAGTCAGTTTCTTGATTATATACTTAACCCAGGTAACTTGAATTTTGAGGTGCCACAAAGTTTAGATAACATATTAAGGGACTATCAAAAACACGGATATAAATGGATGAAAGCACTTGCTAGCTATGGATTTGGCGGTGTTCTAGCCGATGATATGGGGCTTGGCAAAACGTTGCAAAGTATTACTTTTATTGTTTCTGAGCTTTCAAGCATTCGTGATAGGAGTCTCCCAGTTCTCATTGTTTGCCCGTCATCCTTAACGTATAACTGGCTACATGAAATGATGAAATTTGCTCCTAATCTTCAAGCGATCGTCATAGATGGGAATAAAGCGGATCGAAAAGAGCTACAAAAAGATATCAAAAATATAGATGTCATTATTACGTCCTATCCGTTACTACGTCAGGATATAAAGTGGTATGAGGATCAAACGTTTCATACTGTTTTCTTTGATGAGGCACAGACATTTAAAAATCCATTGACCCAAACGGCTCGAGCTGTTAAAAGAATACAAGCAAATAATCGTTTCGGCCTTACAGGAACACCGGTGGAAAACTCACTTGAAGAGCTTTGGTCGATTTATCATATTGTCTTTCCACAGCTATTCCAAGGATTAAAGGAATATAGTCATCTTTCAAGGAAAACAATTGCTCGAAGGGTTCGTCCTTTTTTATTTCGTAGAATAAAAGAGGAGGTACTTGCCGAGTTACCTGAAAAAATTGAGTCGCTTGAAGTATCAGAGCTGCTGCCTGAACAAAAAAAGCTTTATGCAGCATATTTAGCAAAGCTGCGACATGATACATTGAAACACCTGGACAAGGATACTATTCGAAAAAATCGTATTAGAATTTTAGCGGGATTGACAAGATTGCGACAAATTTGTTGTCACCCTGCCTTGTTTGTAGATGGCTATACGGGAAGCTCAGCAAAATACGAGCAGTTGCTACAAATACTAGAGGAATCAAGACTTTCTGGAAGGAGGGTGTTAATATTTTCCCAATTCACAAAAATGCTTGAGCTGATAGGTAGAGAGATAACAACGCGAGGTCAAACATATTTTTATCTTGATGGACAAACCTCTTCAGAGGAAAGAGTGGAAATCTGCAATCGATTTAATGATGGTGAGCGAGATTTGTTTCTTATTTCTCTAAAAGCAGGAGGTACAGGACTAAACCTAACAGGTGCGGATACAGTCATCTTATATGATCTTTGGTGGAACCCTGCGGTTGAGGAGCAAGCGGCAGACCGTGCCCATCGAATTGGTCAGAAAAATGTTGTACAGGTTATCAAACTTGTTGCCCGTGGCACAATAGAAGAAAAAATGAATGAGCTTCAGGAAAAAAAGAGAGAGCTTATTGCAGACATTATCGATTCAGAAGAAAAAGCAGCAGGCATTTTAACCGAAGAGGATATTCGTGAAATTTTGATGATATAAAAAATATAAGAGAGGCACTACCTTCGTACGGAGTAGTGCTTTTTTAACGTTTTAGAGCGGGGTATTAACTTACTTTTATTTTAAGGAACATTGGTTTATATAAATTAAGAAGAATATCTACATCTTTAAACAAAATAATACAGAGACGAATGGAGGACGATACTGACATGGAAAACGTATCAAATGTAGATAAATTGGAATCAATAAAATCCTTCCAATCAACAATTAGAAAACTTGAAAAAACCTTGGCTACGATGACTCAGAAAGGCGCAAATACTACCTTAGTAAAGAAACGACTCAAAGCTAGTTATATCGGCTTAGCCATGCTGGAAAACGTTTGGAATCAAAGACCCCATCATTACACCCTGGAAGATTTAGCAGAAGCCCGCAATGTTCTTACTGGTTTATTTCCATCAATTGAGAGCAGTTATGCTAAGTTAAAGGCAGGTAGTCCTCAAAGAACGCTTTTAGAACGAAGAATTAAAGCGTTGGAGCTAGCTGTTCAAGCGATTGACAATCTTTCCAACGGAATAGCTAAATAGAGTAACCGAAAGGGGTTTCTAATCCTAATTCAAGCCATAAAAATTACTTATTAAAAAACTGGTTCCTACCGTTACAAAAAGCCATATATATAGAGTAAAAGCCTAACAGGAGTAGATATCATTGGACAAACAAAATAGCCGATTTAGATGGGTTGTATTTGCTTCTGTATTGTTTACTTATTTATTAATGTCGAGCCAGCGTACTGCTCCAGGATTGATTACCGACCAAGTAATGTTAGATTTTAATGTAACAGCAACAACAATTGGGTTACTGACAAGTATCCAATTTTTTGTGTATACGGGTTTGCAAATTCCGATGGGGATTTTGGCTGATCGTTTTGGACCCAATTTCTTTCTAATTATTGGTGCAATCCTTACAGGTTTAGGTACAATCCTTTATAGCTTTGGCACGAATGAATTTTTCTTATTTTTTTCCAGAATTTTAACCGGGACAGGGGATGCGACCATCTGGGTCAATATGGTGTTAATTTTGAGCCAATGGTTTAATGCAAAGGAATTTACACGATTAATTGGTATAGCAGCAATGACAGGAAGCCTTGGTTTCCTTTTGGCGACAGTTCCTTTCTCCTTATTAATTGACTTCCTTGGTTGGAGGACAGCATTTTTTTTTACGGGACTGTTCCTATGCTTATGTGGCATTCTCCTTTATTTTGTACTTTTAAAAAAACCAAAACAATCAGTATTTATAAAAAATGAAATACAACGTGAAAAAACATTGGTTTTACTACGAAGAATATTTTCGAATCGGCAAGCATGGGCTTTATTCTGTTGTCACTTTGGAATTGTTGGAACGTATGTTGGATTTATCAGTTCGTGGGGAGTGCCCTATGGGATGAATGTGTATGGAATGACACGTTCAGGTGCGAGTGAGCTTATTATGATTGGCCTAATCGGGGCACTTATTGGTGCTCCTCTAGCTAGTTGGATTTCTAGTCAGTTAGAAACAATTAAATGGCCGTATGTTGTTGTTCACATCATTCTTTTATCGACTTGGTCAATCTTTCTTTTATTTAATGGAAATCCGCCATTTTTCTTGTTAACTATGCTTTTCTTTATTATTGGCCTTGCATATGGGGCAAATGCCTTAACTTTTGCTGCCGTTCGTCAATCTTTTCCTATCATAGAATCTGGCATTGTCTCTGGGTTTGCGAATACGGGTGGATTTCTAAGTGCCGTATTGCTGCCAAGTATTTTTGGAAAAGTATTGGATTATTTTCAAACTGCTTCAGGTAGTATAAGCGATGGATACTACTATGGTTTCATCACTCCAGTTATCTTCTCCATGATTGGCCTGATTGGAGTGCTTTTGATTAAGGAAAAGCGTCAGCTGCAGGAGGTAAAGTCAATATCTACTTATCTTAAATAGTGTCACTAAAAGAATGTAATCTAGTTAATTTCTATTTAAAATCTTTCCAGGCGCCATACTTCAAGAAGGAAGTATAGCTATTCTTATTGAAGTAAAGAAGCAGGTCAGTTGAATGCTGTCCTGTTTCAAATTGATTAATATCTAGGTTCAGTAACGATTCGTAAATATCCTGCCAACACATAAAGCCAAGTTCAATTGAGGGTGAAGTAATAGATCGATTTAAACTGTTTTTCCTTACTGTGTTCATCATCTCGTATGGAGCAAGGAACAGTAAGTGTGAGCTCCGACCTTTTGAAAGTTTCTCAATCATTCATTCTTGAATAGCGGGCCAACTGATTTACACTTTGTAGTCTAATTGAATTCCATCATTTTGATTATCAGATGAAATGCCGCTTAAATATTTAACTAAAAGCTACTTAAAAACTATTATTAATAAGTACAAAAGTTGATAATGAAAGAATGAAAGAGCGGCGATTATTCTTGTGAAATTTTTGATACAAAAGAATGGTAACGATTAAGGCAGGGACATTTAAAGATGTAGCGATTATACAACGTATAGGTCTAGGGTGGAGAAAAAGATTATTCTGTTCAATATGAAACATATTTTGCAAAGAATGTTGGGATCATATTAAACTCGAATGAGTCCTCTTGGAGTTAGTTTGTAGAAAACTTGATATAAACTATTTAAATATAATATTATACAGGTCATAATCCGTGATTTTTGGCATATTACTAAAATTTTTATATATTAATATAATTAAAAGATAGGAGGATACACCATATTTAACCTGATATACACATCAAAATCATCTTAAAGTCCATTTATATGGGCTTTTTCCTTTGGAAAAAATTTATGAAATGATCTTATTTGTATTTGATTAAACGAACACTAGTTTGTATAATGATAAAAAGGATAATTTAGGAAAAATATATTCAAGACGAATATCTATATTCATTTTTAGCTGGAGTACTGTGTTTGTTTACATTTATGTATGTCCTTTAAAAATTATAGGACAAGTTATACGGATAAACAAAGGAGGAAAAAGCGTGCCAAGAAATCCAGGTGTTACAGACGAAATGATTATTGAAATGTATAAAGCAGGTATGCCTTATAAAGAGATGGAGCCGATAGTAGGACTGTCTAATCGAGCTATTCGTAATGTGATGTATAAACATGGAGTAGATATCAGAAAACCTCCACGTAAACATAAAGTGAATGAAGATTTCTTTAAAATATGGACACATGAAATGGCCTGGGTATTAGGATTATTTGTGACAGATGGACATGTTAATAAGAAACTTCAGAATATTTCATTTGCTCAGAAGGATGAAAGAATCCTTCGTTCAATTGCAAAATATATGGAAGCAGACTATGTATTAGCATCAACAGGCCCGACAAGATCAACGCCAATTTTACTTATTAATTCTAAAGAAATAAAAAAGGACCTTGAGAAGTTTGGTATATTTCCCAATAAATCTTTGACGGTCCCATTTCCCGATGTACCGAAAGAGTTTTTACCGTCATTTGTAAGAGGAGTGATTGATGGAGATGGGTGGGTTCAAAAAAGAGGATATGTCATGAATGTTACATCAGGTAGTCAATGTTTTGCTGAAGAACTTTTATTAGTATTTCAAGCTTGGGGATTACGTTCAGAAATTACACATCAAGTGACTAAAACAGGAAATCCTATTTATCGTGTCTGGGTTAAAGGTAAACAAAATCTACCACGGTTAGCCGACATTATTTACAAACATCAAATAGGAAATTATATAACTTATAAAAGAATGAACATGTCGCAGCATTCCAAAGAACAAATGATGTTTTTAGAATATCTGTTAAATCATAAAGAATTCGAATTGATAAATAAATTATAAACTAATTTTGTGATGTAGGGGATTGCCATATAGTCTGTATAATAGGCTATCTTATTTTTTACATTTTTCTAGTTTACATAATATGTGTTATCAGAAGCTGTATTTTTATTAGAAAAAATATCTCAAAAACTAAGATTACTTATGATATTGAGACGAAATGAATTTTTTCATGTTTATTTCTATATAAATAAATTACTTAAATAAATACGACCAGCCATTTATTTAAGTAATTATTGGCGGTTGTATAAATCATCAAAAAATTAATTAATAAAATGATTATCATTTTTTGATATTTAATTAGTTTGCTATAAAAAGCTTCTTAGGAAATTTAAGTATAATATTTTCCCTTTAAAATTAAAATAAAACTCTTTACTTTTAAACAAGAATACAATCAATTAATTCAATGAGATGGCTTCTGTATGTGCGCTGGTAATATCGTTTTATCGTTGCCTTTGGCGGAATTAACTTGCATTTAAGTTAAAAACATACTTGTAGAAAGATTTGCTCCACTTAAATTAGTATCACGCAAATCAGCGCCAATAAAATCAACATCTCTTAGATCTGAGTTTCGTAAATCAGCAGCAATTAAATATGCTCCTCGTAAATCAGTCGTTCTTAAATTTTTTTCTGTTAAATTTTTTCCAACCTAATCAACGCCCCTGTATTTTTTGCCTTTCTTAATAGCAATAGCAAACACTTTCGAGTTTAGTTCACTTCGAATATATTCACTTGTTTCTAAAAAAGTAATTCGTTTACAGGGATTCGACACTCTACAATATTTAACGATAATAAGCTATCAGCATCCATATCCGTAAAACTTTTTAATTTTGGATTAGAAAAAACCAACATCATTAGTCGTTGGTTTTTTGCTTTTGCTATATATATTAGTATTAAAAGTTAAATCCTACCTTCGTTTCACTATCTGAATCCCAGGATAACTCTTTACTTTTTCGATTATCCGCTTTTAATTCGTTGCAAATATCTAATACGTCTACTTGCTGTTCATAATGCCATTGAAGCGCGACGGCATTATATACTTCATTTAGTTGCGCAAATGAAAAACCATCTGTTGAATTTGCAATCAATGTTAGATCTTCTTTAGAGATTAGATTGGTAATGTTTTTCTTTAGTAAATATTGATAACGCATCTCTTGTGTTGGTCCTTTTATTTCATAAGCACGATCAAATCGTCCTGACCGGTTAATAAGCGCTGGATCGATTTTTTCTGGATAATTTGTTGTTCCAATTAAAAAGATACCTTCTTTAGACGTTGCCCCATCTAATGTATTGAGGAATACTGAACGTACTTCTTCTGGCATGGAGTCAATGTCTTCAATAACTAAGACCATTGGTGCCATTTTCGCAACAGATGAAAATACTTCTTTAATCGAATAACTTGTTGTATATTCTGTAATTTGCCAGTATGCTACAGGTGCTGAAATACTGTTTGCAATCGATTTAACAAGCGTTGTTTTTCCGTTTCCAGGTTTACCATACAGTAAAATTCCTCGTTTATACGGGATTTGATACGTTTTGAAAAACTCTCCGCTGTTTGTGAAAAATTCATCAATCGAGCGGTAAATTTGCTTTTTCATAGACTCTTCTAAAAAAACATCCTCACGTGTAACGAGATTCGTAATCTTTTCTTTTTCATTTTCAACGCCGTCTTCCGTATCAATAAATACAGTTACATAATCTTTAATATATTCGCGTTTCCGCTTTAATACATACGTTAAAAAGTTCCCTAATACCTGTTCGTTTTCCGCAAATACATAATCATGTTCCATATTGTCATGCGTTTGATAAATTGGCATTCGTACGAGCGCAATCTGATAGTCTGGATAATAGTATAAATGATTATTAATACTTGCTTTAACAAGGAATTCCATTTGTTTATCATTATGATTAGATGAAATGACACCTGTTTCTACACAATCATACACAGTAGCAAGTGATCGAACACGATCAGGATGAATGATTAAATCTTCTTCAAGTACTTCCCAGATTTCATTAGAGGTTTCACCATCAGAAAATAGTTGAAATTTCTTTCCTGTTTCTTCTGTAAGCTTTTTTTGTATGTTATGAATGGCAAACGCATAATTATAATATTGTGGTGCCAATTCTATACTTGTTTTAGAAAATTGAATAATAGATTGATGGTTTACTTTACTCACTACATTCCTTCCCCTCTATGTAAATTACCTACAATTTTACATGAAAGGAATAAAAAAGAACACTAAAACCCATTTAAGGTTTAGTGTTCTTTCTCTTTAATCATACAAAGCGGACTTCGCTAACAGTGTAATCGTTGCATCATCCATCGGTGGATTGTGCAGTCCTGCACGAACGTCACGATAATAACGCTGTAGCGGATTGTTTCGCTGTAAGCTCTTTGCACCAACGACACGCATCGCTTTATCCACAACTGAAATAGCATGATTTGTTACAGAATGCTTCACCGCTCCTAGTTCTTTCATTAAAAATGGACGCTGCTCTGGTTGTTGTTCCCATTTTTCAGCCACAGAATAAAGAAAGTGGCGTGCCTCTGCTAGTTCTAATTCGATTTCACCAATTGTACGTTGCACATTTGGCAAATCACGAATTGGGCTTGGAAGACTATTCGGCTTATACGTTTTCGCAAACTCAACGGCATAGTTCCTAGCTGCCGTAGCAATGCCTAAATAACATGCTGGAATATGTAGAAGCCACCCTTCACCTTGTTTCTTTCCTGGCTGCTGCCGCACAACTAAATACTTTTCTGGTACTATTACATCTTGTAGCACTAAATCATGGCTGCCTGTTCCTTGCATAGATACCATATCCCATGTTTCTTCAATACTTACACCGTCTAGATTTCGATGAATTAAAAAAGTCCCCATCGTCTCTTCTTCTTGTATCCAAGCTGTAACAAGAATAATGTCTAAAATATATGAAAGTGTCGTGAACGTTTTTCGTCCAGTGATACTCCATTGGTTACCTTGTTTAGTGGCTACTGTCTCAGGACGTGCACCACGCGTAGGACTTCCTGAATTCGGCTCTGTTGCTGCTGTATTCACAATCGCGCCATTTGCTACTTCTTGAAAAAATTCATCCAGTACATCAGAATTCCATGGCTTTTTTTCAGTTAACGAAAGGACGGTCCCGACATGCCAGCCAATAGCTAATGCTGTCGGTCCACACTGAGTAGCAATCGCTTCTTGTGCTAGTAGGAAATCATATAACGAACCTCCGCTCCCACCGTATTCTTTTGCTAATGTTAATGTAGGATAACCGAACTCCTTAAGCTCTTTCATATTTTCAAAAGGAAAACCTCTTGATTCATCAAGTGCTTCAGCACGTTCTGAAAACAATTGAATGGCTGCATTTAAGCTATTGATATAATCCTCTTGTTCCTTTGATTGAAAAAATGGCACGTAACATCATCCTTCCTAATAAAACACAATATCTACTTTAATTCTATCACTTTAGTCAACTTAGCTCAAAAGCGATGAACACCACAATGTTTCTCCGATTCTGAGTATTTTTAGTTGTTCCTCAGGAAGTTGTTGCCGCTCCCACTCTTGATTAAGTCGTTCCAATGCTTCGGGCCCTGTATCATCAGCTAAACGATAGGCTCCGTAATGCATAGGAATAAAAAAGTCTCCTGACAATTCAAGAAATGCTCGTACCGCATCTTCTGGAGTAATATGAGAATCACTCATAAACCATTCTGGTTCATAGGCCCCAATTGGCATGAGGACATATTGAAGCTTAAATTTCTCAGCAATTTCTTGAAAACCACGAAAATAACCGGTATCTCCTACAAAATAAAAAGAAGTTTTCTCATTCTGTAGCACCCATCCACCCCAATGTGAGGTATTTGTATCGAATAAAGTACGTCTTGTCCAATGTTGTGCCGGAACAAAGGACAGTGTCACTTCTCCTGCTTGAAAAGAATCCCACCAATTTGCTTCATATGTATGTTGATAACCTCTTCTGACAAATGCTTTTTTTAGCCCATGTGGTACATAAAAAGTCGGATTCCCTTTCAAACGTCGAATGGTACCAAAATCAAGATGATCATAATGGCCATGTGAAATCACAACAACATCAATTTCAGGTAGATCCTCAAGTAATATACCAGGCTCTGTCTGTCTCTTTTGTACACCTTGTCTTTTTGCCCAAACGGGATCAGTTAAAATATTCAGACCATTCAATTGCAGCAAAAACGTTGAATGGCCAATCCATGTAATTGAAGGATGAGAACGATTTGCTTGTAGTTGCTTAATCTGTTTCCGCTCTGCATGTGGAATTTGCTGTAATAAGTCTTTCTTTTTCTGCCGTCTTTCCTTCTGCCATTTCCAAAGATCCTTCATTGATTTCATGTTTGAAACGTTATCTAGATTCTCATAACGTTTTTTCATACCTTCATTCCTTTTCTAAAAACGAGAGAACACTCGCTAAATATTTTTGTACTTCTTGAACATGATGAGCGGCAGAATCTGCAATCTGTTTATAATGGTATTGCCCTTCATCTGTAATACGTAAATAACGCTTCGTTCGCTTCTCACTTTCCCAGCGTCCAACAAGTAGCCCCATTTCCTCCATTTCATGAGACAAATCATACAGATATCCATTGCTCGCAATCCAACCAAATTTATGCTTGAGCAGATCTGCAATTTCTCCCATATAAATCGGTTTTTTTGAAAATAAAGTTTTCAACGTAACATAACGAACTAAATCTTTTACAGAAACAATTTTCGAAATATACGACCTATATTCTTCAGGAAGATCATGTGTAACCGCTGGATTGGGCCCTGATCCCGTTAAATCATATACAAACCGATCAATAACCATTTTGACTTCTGTAAAACGAGCGGAGAAATTATTTTGATACCATGCGAATAATTCTTTCCCTTTGTCCGTAATTTGATAATAATTCCGTCTTTTTTCCGTGTATAATGAAAGATGACCAGATGCGACAAGTTGTTTGGCAATTTTGCATAAATAGTCATAACTATGTACTTTTCCTGTAAAAGAGCTCTTTAATTCACCATGAATCGCCCGTGGATAATTTCTTTTTTTCGACAAAGAATGAAGTAAAAATAACGTTAAAAATTCTCTTTGACTCAATCCAATCGACTCAACAGAAGCAGTTAGCTTTTCTCCCTTCTCCATCCATACCCCTCCATAACATTTCTATCAGAAAACTCGCTAGAATATTTTTTTCTTAGTCTTAATTCCATTATCCTGTGTTGGAACAAAATAGTAAAGTATTTAGGTCATCTCATAATCTTCGAACGTTAGTTCTTGTTTTTATGGACAAAGCCTCACTAACCTTTATATAATAAAAGTGGAAATAAACGTTATGGTTGGATGACCTTAGGTAACGTTCTACTTTAATAAAGGAGTGATTACATGAAACAGCAAGTAACCCCCTATTTAATATTTAACGGAAATGCGAGACAAGTGTTAGAATTATACAAAGAAGTATTTCAAGGTGAAGTTGTTGAATTACAAACTTACGGTGAAGCGGATTTCCCAACTCCTCCAGAAGCTGATGATCTCATCATTCATGCGAAATTTAGAAAAGATTCTTTATTTCTTATGATTTCTGATGTGTTCCCTAACCAGCCTTATGAGACTGGCAATAACATTTCACTAGTTCTTGAATTAGAAAGCGAAGAAGAAATTCAACACATCTACGCTCAATTAAGTCAGAAAGGTTCTATTGTAATGGAATTACAAGACACTTTCTGGGGTGCTAAATATGCAAAAGTTCAAGATCCATTCGGTATAATTTGGGATTTGAATTATACAAAAGCGTAACTGACAGACTCCCGCTCTTTCACAATTTGTGAGAGAGCTTTTTGTTGTGGTCTTGAAGTATTGTCACTTAGTTAATCGATTGGTGGTTCTGGTGAAAAAACTTGAAGAAAATATAAAAAAATCTAAATATTCCCAGTGCACCCTAGTCTTATGCAAGCTGAAATTTTTGCACCAGAGCCCTGAATAAAAAAGGAACATTTCGCACCCACAATATGGCCCGTGTGTTGAATAAACAAAAAATCCTGCATCAACAGGATTTATGATCAAACTTTATTCAAAATCCACAAAAGTTTAATTCTCTGATAACCAGAAGTGTAGTACAAGAATGTCTAGACTTTGGGGTCATCTTTCAAATAAATACAATCCGTGCACCAGAACCCCATAGCTTCCCTTGGTACTGCTGTAAAAGGACGAGAAACTAAGGAATCCTTAACCTACAGATATTAAAAGGATGGGTACCTTCTATTTCGGTGCCCATCCTTTTATTTATATTTTGCAAAGGTGAAAATATAGTTCTCGTAAGGGCTCTTTCTCCTTTCTAAATTACGATTATTTCACCCAGCCATCTTTAGATGCGAAATAAAAGCTTACAATAATGGATAAAACGACAACGATAAATGGGGCATAAAAAATTAGAAAATCAGTCATATTTTCCCCTCCTATGCATGATAATCTTGATTACCACGAACATAATCTTTATTAAATAAAAATAGCTTCAACACTAAGTACAACGAAGGAAGCAATAAACATAACCCCGCAATAAAAGCAACTACTAATGAAATGGCCATTGCTTTGTTTGTAAAGCTATCATATACCGTTAAATACGGATAAAGTAAATACGGGTAATGTGAAATGCCGTACACAAAGAATGCAATCGCAAATTGCAGGACTAATAACATAACCGCTAAACCATGACCTATGCGCGCCCAAATTAACCAAACCGTTGCTAAAAATAAGACGCCTGATATAGCAAACATCCACCAAAGATTGGTCATAGCTGCAAAATGCTCATTCGGATAAGATTTTAGTTCAATGATGATACCTAACGAACTGATGATTAATGGGAACGCCCAAATTAACGCATATTTTCGCATTAAGTTCGATGCCTTCTCGTCGTTTGCTTTTTTTGCATACCATGTTAAAAACACAGCTGAAATGTAAAGCACTGCTACTATACTTAACACAACGATTGACCATGCTAATGGACTTGTAAATAATGCACCATAATCTAATATAGGTTGACTTTCTATAATATTAACAAAGCCACCTTCCGATATAGAAAACACAATAGATAATGACGCTGGAATAAATAATCCTGTTAAGCCGTAAGCTAATGCATATCCTTTATGTCCTTTCTTCGTACCATAAGCTTCAAAAGCATAATAGCTTCCGCGAATCGCAATTAAAATAAGCGAAATGCTCATCGGCACTAATAAAACCGTACCATAATAAAATGCTGTTTGCGGAAAAAAACCAACGATGCCAACGAAAAAAAAGACGAGGAATACGTTCGTAATTTCCCATACAGGAGACAAATATCGTTTAATAACTTTTGATAAAATATGCTGCTTCCCTGTTAATAAACTATAAGCATTAAAGAAACCTGCTCCAAAATCAATTGATGCAACAATTACGTAACCGAATAAGAAAATCCATAACACTGAAATGCCTAACAACTCTAAACTCATACATGTTCACCATCCTGCAAATGACGATCCTCAATTTCACGTTCAATCGGATTGCGCTTAAACATACGAATCAAAACGACTATACTGCCGATTGCTAATATGATATAGACCCCTGCAAAGAACAACAACATCACATCAACATGACTACTGGCCGTTGCCCCTTCTTCTGTACGCATATATCCGTATAAAATCCATGGTTGACGACCGACTTCCGCTAGCCACCAACCAGCTTCAATTGCAATAATTGACAGCGGTCCTCCCGCAACAATCCCCCATTTAAACCATTTGCTTGAAATGAACTTCCAGTTACGCCATTTTCCAAGTACAAATATCCCCGCTAATGCGAACATAAACATCCCAATCATGACCATAATGTCAAACAAGTAATGAATATATAGCGGTGGAACATTTTCCACGGCGTACTGATCTAATCCAATGACTTCTGCCGCTGGATTGTTGTGTGCTAAAATGCTTAATGCATATGGAATTTCAATTGCATACTTCACTTCTTCATCATCTAATACACCGAACAAAATAAGCGAAGCACCGTCTTCTGTTTCGAAATGCCATTCAGCTGCCGCTAGCTTTTCAGGTTGGTATTCGGCTAAGTACTTACCAGAGAAATCGCCAATTACAGCAGCGGCAATAGCAAAAATTAACCCTAATTTCATTAACATAAACAGCGCTTTTTTATGATAAATATGGTTCGATCCTTTTAATAGATTGAAAGCGGCAATTGATGCTAGCACAAAAGCAGACGTCATATACGCTGTCACTAATACATGTGCTACTTTCGTTGGCATCGCCGGATTAAACATCGCTAGAATTGGTTGGATATTTACCAGTTCACCATTTATAACATCAAACCCTTGTGGTGCATTCATAAACGCATTTACGATGGTAATAAATACCGCTGACATTGAAGCACCGATTGCAACGGGCACTAATAACAGCATATGGCGTTTATGGTTTTTAAACCGATCCCACGTGTATAAGTAAATCCCTAAGAAAATAGCTTCAAAAAAGAAAGCGAATGTTTCCATAAAAAGTGGTAATGCAATAACTTGACCAGCCAGCTCCATAAAGTTTGGCCATAGCAATGAAAGCTGTAAACCAATTGCTGTACCTGTAACGACACCGACTGCAACTGTAATAACAAAGCCGCGTGCCCATCGTCTTGCAAGTAAAATATAATGTTCATCCTTTTTTTTATAACCGACATACTGTGCAATCATAATCATAAGTGGTATACCTACGCCGATAGTTGCATAAATAATGTGAAACGATAATGTTAATTCTGTTAGCATTCGACTCCAAAATACAGAAGACTCATTAATCATTTGGAACAACTCCTAATTTCCGAATATTCTTCCTATTAATGAAATAAGCATAATTGCAGCAACCCCAAAGCTTAATAGCATTAATTTTCGTTCTTGTGTTTTGTACATGTTCATCACCTCTTATAAAATATCAACCCAAATTTTAATCGTCGTTGCTAAAATTAGAATGGCTAAAATACCTTGTAAAACCTTCGTATTCATACGTTTACCCATTTTGGCACCAAGCGGAGCTGCAATAAGGCTTGCGAAAATCATAATCACTGCTGGTACATAATCTACTTGTCCCGTCATTAGCTTGCCGACTGTCCCACCAATTGAAGAAATGAACGTAATTGCTAGGCTTGTTGCAATCGTCATACGTGTTGGAATGCCAAGCATGACGAGCATAATTGGTACCAATAAAAAGCCGCCTGCTGCTCCGACAATACCAGAGCCAATCCCGACGATAAATGCTAAAACAGCTGCTAACAACTTATTAAACGTTACTTCTTCATTCGCTTTATCATCAATTTGTTTTTTCGGAACGAACATCATCACCGCTGCGATTAACGCTAACACACCGTATACAATATTAACTCCATCCTCCGATAAGAACTGTGAACCGTAACTTCCAACGAAACTACCTGTTAAAATCGCTCCTCCCATGTATATAATGAGTGATTTGTTTAAATATCCTCCTTTTCGATATGCCCATACCCCGGCAATCGATGCGAAAAACACTTGTACTGCACTAATACCAGATACTTCATGCGCCGTAAAAGCAGCTATTCCAAATAATGATGGAATATATAAAAGCATTGGGTATTTAATAATTGAACCTCCAATTCCCAGCATCCCAGATACGTAAGAACCGATGAAGCCAATGAAGAAAATAATAATAAAGTAAGCTAGATCCACTTGTTTCAACTCCTTAAACATCTATGTTTATCCTCTATCTGTCCTAAGTATAGAGCGTTCTAATTACGTAAAATATAGGGGTTTTCCACTAAAGAACAGCCACATTTTGTGCATCTTGTTAATATGTATATATACAAAAAAAGTACCGCCTCACACTTTGCGGTACTCTTTTTAATTGGGCCTATTCTATTTTAAAGACTTTGTTATAAAACGCTGTTAAGTTTTGAGAGCACTATTGTTTAACATAGCTATTTTAAAAAGGAAAAACTATTTTCATAGTTCACATTTCCATAAATACTTCTGTTTGCAACACTTATACTAAGCATAAAATTTCATCCGAAATCACCTAAACTAAACTGTTTGTTAATCCATATTGAATGAGCTCTGCTTTACTTCCAAGTTCTAATTTTTGCATAATGTTAGACTTATGATTCTCAACTGTCTTACTGCTAATAAATAACCTCTCACCAATTTGCACATTCGTATAGCCTAGAACAGTTAGACGGACAATTTCCTGCTCTCTAACTGTCAATAAGCCCTGCTTTCCTTTTCCTTTTTGCCTAAATAATTTTTCAAGCTGTTCTGGAGGCAATCCAACGTCATAAAACACCTTTCCGTTATATACTGTTTTTAATGCCTTATATAGCTTGCCGCCTTCGCTATTTTTTAAAATGTAACCGTTAGCTTCTATTTCGATTGCCTTCTGAATATATACAATTTGATTATGCATCGTTAACATAATAATCTTGACATCACTAAGCTGCTTCCGGATTTCCTGCGCTGCCGTAAAGCCGTCCAAGCCGTTCGGAATCGAAATATCCATTAACACAATGTCAGGTTCTAATTGTATGGCAAGTCCAATTGCTTCCTCACCATCTCCTGCTTCACCGACTACCTCAATATCCAAATAATTATTTAAGAGTAATACGATACCTTTTCGTATTAATACATGGTCATCAACAAGAAGTACCTTCATCACTCTCATTCTTCCTTCCATTTCGGAATTTTAATTTTGATCTGTGTGCCATTCCCAACTGATGAACGGATGAGAAAATCTCCACCCAGCTGTGTGACGCGTTCCTCCATATGCTTTAAACCTAATCCCTCACTTCGAATGTTTCCTTGATTAAAGCCTACACCGTTATCAACAATCGTTAAATTCACATAGTGATCATCTTTCTTTAAACAAATTTCTACTTTGCTCGCTCGGGCATATTTTGTGATGTTATGTAATGCCTCTTGTACAACACGATATAGATTAATTTCAACAGACGGATGACAACGCTCTTTAAAATCTGTATAAAATGAAATTGCCATTTCTGGATGTAAATTTTGTACCGATTCCACTAACGTTTTTAGCGTTGGTACAAGACCTAGTTGATCAATGCTGTGTGGGCGCAGTTGATAAGAATAAGCGCTTACATCCTCCATTACCTTTTTTAGCTCTTTGCGCACTTCCGCAATGTAGAGATCTAACGTTTCATTATTGGTCACATAAGACTCAATTGCCTGTAATGCAACAGAAATCGTATATAGTGATTGTCCGACACCATCGTGCAATTCTTGGGCAAGTCGTTTATGTTCAGATTCCTTCGCTTCAATTAACTTTTTAATAATTAGCTTTGATACTCTTGCTTCCTCTTCTTTCCTTTGAAGCGTTTGGTCACGCAGCACAAGTAAAAACTCCTGTTGATTATTTTTTGGGTCCGTATATATAAGTGCCGTACTCATCTCAACATCAATTTTACTGCCTTGATACGTGGGCATTTTTGATAAAAAGTACGGCACCTCATTATTTGCGATTAAATAGCATTTAGGCTCATTAGGCTTTCTCGTACGCCTCTCACAATACGAGCAAAATGGTACATGCTGACCGACTTCCCACCCTGTTAAACGTCTTGCGGAAGGGTTCATCATTAAAATTTCACGCTCATGATTCATAATAATGATACCATCTTGAATATATTCAAACACTTGCTTTAAATACTTGTTTTCTTTCAACTGCGCTTGCTCGTTCACATCTAACCTCTCCTTCATATAACCTTGTTAAAACATTGTAAAATAGTGCCTACCTATTTACAAATCTTAGCGTCATATAAATAGGGCCTATATTTTAATAAGAACCCTAAGCATCACTGCTAGGGCCCTGCTGGTGATTCATACAACAAACAAGCATGATTCATTTACATATTTCGAAACAATTGTATAGCTCACGACGTTTAATTGTTGCTTTCTAAAATACCGCACTGCAAGATTTCTTTCAAGAGACGAATTGGCAACAATATGAACATTTCCCCCTGGAATTTCTTCTACATATCTCTTTAAGTATGCAACAGGCACATTAATTGCTTGGGGAATCTCACCTTTATATGACTCGTTATAGTCTCTCACGTCTACGATGCATACATCTGTTTGAACAGACTGCAACGTCCGTTCTCTTACTCCGAAAACAGGCATACTTCTCTTATAAAAGATACTTGCTACACCAATAATGAATATAACTAAAATGATCATGTTCAATTCCTCTTTCAATGTAAGAAAGCTACCGAAATTGGCAGCTTTCCATTTCTTTTTATTTTACATCTTGTAACCAGCGTGAATAGCCGCCAGACATATTCACAACATTATGGATACCTTTTGATTTTAAAACGCTTGTTGCAATAGCTGAACGTCCTCCTGCCTGACATTGAACAATAATTTTTTTATCCGTTATTACTTCGTCCATACGACGTAATAACGTACCGAGCATAATATGATCTGCTCCTTTAATATGTCCTGCATCAAACTCTGTTTTATTGCGCACATCTAATACATACACGTCTTCTTGATTAATCATATCTTTCGCTTCAAGCGGTGTCACATTTTCGTATGAATCAAGCTCTCCTTCAAGTTCTACCATCAGCTCGACATTGGCATAGCCTAACACTTGATCAATCCCGACTGAACGTAAGGCGATTAATACGTCATCTAATGTTGCTGGATTGATTAATAGGTACAGCGGTTTATTATAATCAACTAACCAGCCTGCCCAATTCGTGAATGATTGATTAAATGGAATATTTATTGTTCCTGCAATATGACTTTTTGCAAATGCATCTGCTTCACGCGTATCAATCACTTGGTTTCCTGCTTGTAATAGCTCCCTTACTTGTCCCAAACTTTCGATAAACTTCACTTCGAGTAAATTTTCAATTAACTCAATGCCTACCTTGTTCACTGACTTCATCACTGCGAAGTAGTACGGAGGCTCTGGTTGACCATCTAATAATGCTTCAATAAAATCGGTTTCACTATCAAATTGCATTGCCCAGTTAAATTGTTTCTCATATCCGACTGTTGAAGATGGTACTGCGCCTAATGCTTTTCCACAAGCACTGCCTGCACCGTGCGCTGGCCATAATTGCAAATAGTCTGGAAGCGTTTTAAAACGTTCAATAGATCTAAACATCGCCTTTGCACCAGATTCTGAAGTACCTTGAATGCCTGCTGCTTTTTCTAGCAAATCGGGACGACCGATGTCACCCACGAATACAAAGTCACCTGTAAAAATTCCCATTGGCTTATCAGCTACACCACCGCGGTCTGTTAATAGAAATGAAATACTTTCTGGTGTATGACCAGGTGTGTGCATCACTTCAAAAAATAAATTCCCAATTGTGAATTGATTGCCATCTTTTAATAATTGATGCGGCACATTATCGATGTTTTGATATTTCCAATCGGCATCCCCTTCATCCGAAATGTACATCGTTGTGCCAAAGCGATTGGCTAATTCACGTGAGCCAGATACAAAATCTGCATGAATGTGCGTTTCTAGTGCACCAACAATTTTTAAGTTTTCTTTTTCTGCTAATTCAACATAAGGAGTAATATTACGCATCGGGTCGACAACGACTGCTTCCCCTTTTGCTTGACAACCTACTAAATAAGATGCGTGTGCTAACTTTTCATCGTAAAAATAACGTAATAACATATTATCCTCACCCTTTAATTTTATTTATTTTTATTGTTTAAAACCTCGAGGGTCGATTGCACGTATTGTAATACTTTTTGTACAGTTGGATCTTTCATCCATTTAATAATAGACATAATTTTAACTGGCTGTGTATTGCTAGAAACTTGCTGTTGTAGTTCCTGCCAAAGTTGTCTCCCTTTATTTCCCTTTTGAATAATAGGATCAATATAGCCTTTCATGCTTGCTGCTACATATTCTGTCGTCTGTTTATCTTGCAGTACAGCAGTTGTAAAATCGATAAGATTTTCTACCTGTTCTAACATTTTCACAAGCTTCGGTAGCTTTTCAATAAGCACTATACCAGCTTCAATCGTTTCAAGGTTCATATTGTATGTCGACGCAAGATGTTCGTATTTATTTAAGGCTTGTTCGTCTTGAAAAACAGATTTACCAAAATCTAAAACATTCTCTGCGACTTCCACACTTTTTTGAATATTCGGTAAATACCGAAGTAAACTCTTCAATGATTCCTGAATTTCTGGCTTTTCAAGCTCCGTAAGCAGTTGAAGCAAACCATCGCTAGTATGATTGCTGTTCATAGTCATGACGACTCCCTCCTTTCCATCAGGTCACATTGTACCTTTGAGCATTCCATCCCAATACATAATTGGTAATAAATCTTTTTTCATTACATACATGCTTGCACGCTCAACTGCTTGGTTAAATGGCATTGATTCATTAGGTTCTTTACTATAATCAAATTCAGCTAAAATAAGTTTGTTATAGCCTGTAACAATCGGACAAGAGGAGTAACCGTTATATTTAGCTGTCACCGGCTTCTGACGCATTAGCGAGATAACATTTTCCGCAACGACTGGAGCCTGTTTACGAATAGCTGCACCTGTTTTCGATGTCGGTAAATTAGCGCTGTCTCCTAGCCCAAAAATATTTGCATAACGAATATGTTGAAGGGTATACATATTCACATCTACCCAACCGTTTTCATCTGCTAATGGGCTATCTTTAATGAAAGCAGGCGCCTGCATATAAGGTGTCACGTGAATCATGTCGTATGAAATCTCTTCTGTTTCTTGCGTATCTAGGTTTTCAAAGATCGCAAGCTTTTCATCTGGCCTAATTTCGATTAAATTACGGCGAAAGCGAGCATCGATATTTTTTCGTTCAATTACTTTTTCTAAAGCCAATCGATATTTTATCACGTCAAAAATAGCCGGATTTGCAGAACCGAAGACAACCTTTACATTTTCTCTCACTTCAGTTTTCCTAAAATAATCCTCTGCTAAATGCATAATTTTTTGAGGAGCTCCACCACATTTAACTGGAGAAGCAGGGTGTGTAAATAAGGCTGTTCCTCCTTTAAATGAACGAATCGTTTCCCATGTATAATCGACATGTTCGAATGAGTAGTTGCTGCAAACTTGTTTTGTTCCTAGTGCTTCCTTTAATCCCTTGATTGCGTTCCAATTGATTTCGATTCCACCTGCTACAACTAAATATTCATAGCTAAGTATTTCTCCATTATTTAAATAAATCTGATTATGTTCCGGTGTAAACGATTGAACAGCTGCCTGAATCCATGTTGCACCTTGCGGAATGACGCTTTCCATTTCTCGCTCTGAATTCTCTTTCTTGGAAGCACCTCCGCCAACTAACGTCCAAAGTGGTTGATAATAATGTTTATTTGCTGGGTCCACGATTGCGATGTCCTCAGATAATGAATGCGACTTTCGAAGTAAGCGCGCTGCTACAGAAATACCTGCAGTGCCTCCGCCAACAATCACTACCTTAAATGAAGTTTTCATACGCTTGTCCTCCTTATTTGGCAACGTAGTCACCTTTTACTCCTTCATAATATAAAAATCAACTTTCGTATCATATAGGGGTTTCCCCCTAAAAGCGATTGGGCTGTTTTATATAAGGGGGGAGTGATTTAGAAACTAGTAATCTATTTCAAATCATTGATGATTTATCTAATCATTCTATACAGCTACCTCCTAAATACATAAAATATATGTTATTCTCTTTATTATGATTGATATGTAAAAAAATGTATTCTGACGAGGTTTTGCCTAAAATATGGTTGATGTAAAAAGCAGGGCATGTCAAATAAGCCTGCAATAACTCATTTTTATTTATTCGAAATGAAAAGAAGCCAGTGAATGTAGTTTTTCAGAAATTACATTCACTGGCTTCTAATAGCTTTTGTTTAATGAACATTTTGCCCATTTAAAAGGATTTGTTAGTGCTATATTGGTTTTGCAAATAAGTATAGCAACGTTTAGCTGCCGCTCTAGGTGCGGTTAAAATAGGCGTCGAACAAGTCACTTGATTAGCAATATGTTCCATGCTGTACTGGGATAGTACAATGACATCCACTTTGCCTTCCATTTGATAAATCATGTCTTTCACTCGTTCATCATGTTTATCTTTTTTCCCCTGATAAAGTAAATGAATGAGTCCTGAATCTACGATAGATTCTACTTGAACATTCTCTTTTTTCTCTTGTAGATAACTTGTTAATGCAATGGGAGTTTCTCATACAGTAGAAATTAATCCAATTCTCTCATAGGCAAGTGCTTGATCTAGCATCGCTTCATCTGAACGAAATAATTTTACATTATAAAGAGGTTGCAAGATGCTAGTAATGTTATTAAAAGCGGAACACGTAAGCTGAATGGCATCGATTTCTGAAGAGACAGCAATGTTTAGAAGAGAAGAAAAACGGAGAATGATGTTTGATGTAAGTGCCCCCTCTTTCTCCATCATCGAAAGTAATTCAGTATCTAGTAAATGAATCAACTCAATGTCTGGTGCTTCTTCGTAAAACGCTCTTTCAATTGGAGCTAAAGATGCTTTTGTCGCAGAAATTAAAGCAATTTTCATGCAAATTCCCCCTTTTTGTTAGATTGATTGTAATTCTAGACAGTAAGAGTTGAAAACGTATAATGAACCCTATCCTAACTGGATGGAATTCTTATTTATCGCTCTCGCATGTTGTATCAATTTTATCATAACGAATTCCATAAAATAGTATCCAAAATGGTTATTTTTAGAAGTACCGATGAATTCTCATAATAATAAATCATCAAAGCATGAACAATAACATTTTAGAAAACAAAAAGGAATCAACTGAGTAGTCATAATACTAAGTTGATTCCTTTACTTTGTATTTAAATTTTCATTTTTTGCCCCTCCTCTTTTTTCATTGGTTGGAAATAGCCATATGTTAATGAACGCCAAAACCATTCTAATGGACCGAATCTAAAGTTTTTCAACCAGATATGACTGAATATGACCTGAAATAGATAAACCCCAAGACAAATCAATGTACCTGTTACAAGGCTGACTTTGCTAAAAAAATCAAGTCCAAGGAAATATAAAACATACTACAAGAGGTAGGTTTTATTATATGAATCCTGAGTAATGTAAATGCTAGTAATAAAGGGTAGTTATACAGCCGTTAATGGGTGTAACATGCACCATTGAAAGGGAGAATAAGGATGATTACATATTGGATTATTTTACTGGCTATCGCGGTAGGGATTGTTTTTATCGCAGAAAAAACGAACCAACCGTATCCTACATTTCTTGTTATTGTTGGATTGATAATAGGGATTCTCCCTATTCCGGGCTTGTCTGAGGTCAAGAGTTATGCTGCAACTGATACTGTATTCCAAACTACAGTCATTTTAATCTTTTTATCAGCTCTATTAGGAGATGCAGCGCTTAAACTTCCAATTAACGAACTAAACCGGAGTAAGAAACCTATCCTATTATTATCATTTGTTGGAACATTCTTGACGTTTTTAATCGTTTCTTTTCTAATGTACTTTCTACTGAACCTTTCTCTACAACAAGCAATAATCTTCGGAGCATTGATGGCTGCCACCGATCCTGTTTCAGTCCTTAGTATTTTCAAGGCTATGGGCTTGAATAAAAGGTTATCCATTATTGTCGAAGGAGAAAGTTTAGCGAATGACGGAGTAGCCGTTGTATTATTTAAAATTGCACTTGTGACCACTGTTTTAAGTCTAACAGGCACTCTTGAAGCTTCTATTGAGTTCGTAAAAGTAGTCAGTGGAGGTATCCTTATCGGTGGAGTATGCGGATTTGTTGCTTCCCGTATTACGTCCAAAATCGACAATTATTTGGTGGAAATCGGACTTTCCATGGTTCTCTTTTACGGTGCTTTTGATATTGGGGAACATTTTCATGTTTCAGGTGTGATCGCAGTCGTGACAGCTGGTTTAATCCTCGGGACATATGGGAAAAATATCGGGATGTCTGACCTGACACATGAGAAAATGGATTCCTTTTGGGAAATTGTTGCCTTCCTCTCGAATGCACTCATTTTCTTATTGGTAGGGTTAGAAGTCAGTAGTATTAATTTTTTAAATAAAGGATGGTTGATTATTGGGAGTATTCTAATCGTACTCTTGGCTCGATTTATTGCCGTGTATATCAGTCTTGCTTTTGATAAAAACATCCCTACCTCCTGGAAGCATATAATTGCCTGGGGAGGATTGAAAGGTTCTCTTTCTATTGCTCTTATATTAAGTGTTACACCGGAGTTTGAAGGACGAGAGCTGCTTTTAGCGATGACGTTTAGTAATGTTGTATTTTCTCTATTAGTTCAGGGAACCACACTCAAAAAAGTAGTCGCTTTTGTCGGCGTGAGATAAGTATCTTTTTGGATAAAAAGATAAGATATATAATAAACGTTTAACTACGCTTAAAGAACTGGGAATTAAAAAAGTAATTGCAAAGGCTCTTGGAATGCGACACGGACAGGTTTTAGATAAAGTAAGGGCTAATTGGATTATTTATCCTGAGAAAGATATGGGAGAACGTGTGGCCAATCATCTCCTATCACCCAATATGTTGAACTATATTAAATTGTCAAAAGAACACAGTATAGAGGAAATCATGATACCCTCAAAAATGGCTGAAAAAAGTCTGCGGGACCTTGACATTCATGCTAAACATAATGTCAGTGTTATTGCTATCGTTAGATAAGAAGAAATCATCATTTCTCCTTATCTGGATCAGATTATTCACAAGGAAGGTTTATTAGTGATGATTGGGACTAGAGTAGATATTTCTAAATTTTTAAATATAGAACAATGGTCGACTCAATTTCCTAAATTGGTTAAGCTTGTTCTGTAAATTTCTTCACAACAAAAAGGACCAATGTAGGTCTTTTTTTAATACAGATAGGTAAGGGTTTAAAGCTATTGCTCCCTTTTCCCCCCGTTCACACCGTACGTGCAACTTTCATCGCATACGGTGTTCCAACTAATCCAATTCATTCAATCTTTCTTCCCAATATCAACGTTTGTCAGCAAGAGTTGGAAAAAAACGCGCAGCAGTAGCCGTGGGACATACCATTTTAACAGTTGTTTATCATCTTTTAAACAAGAGGCAACATTATGTTGAGTTAGGTGCAGATTACTTTGACGGTCGAAAAAAAGAAATCGTAATCAAGCAATCTATAAAACGATTAGAGGTACTTGGTTGTAAAGTAACGATTGAATCCATAGCATAATGAGACGCAACAAATATAACTAATTAAGAGCCCAGATTTTTTAAAAAACAAATTTTACTGGTTCTAGTTTCGTATGCCCAAATTTCCCTACCACCACGTTTTTATTTTCAGGATAGTTCAATAATACGTTAGTTGAGATTAAAGTATATTTTGAAAGAAATTTATCATTTGTCTAAATGCTTCTTGTGCTGACTTTTCATTATATTTTGACGAGTACGGGTCACTAAATCCATGTTGGCCACTAAATTTATATATCTTAATATTCTTTTTATCCAAAGTTGAAATTAACTCATCCACATTAAATGATTTTTCCTCTTGCGGAAAGAATAGCATTATTGGAGATTTTGGTGATATGGCAACATAATTTCTAATACGTGAACCATAGTACCCCACTACTCCATCAATAGATTCTTCTTCACTACATAACCAAGCTACAGTGGCACCAACACTAAATCCGACAACATATATACTTTTGTATTCATTTTTTATATCTGATAAAACATCTTTTATTTTATGTAATGCGTTTTCAAAACCTACGTTCTCCATAAAATGATGATAAGCTAAATGCTCTTGAGAATAATCAAAGGGTGTATCACGTTCTAATAAATTTGGACAAATAACATCAAAATGCTGTTCTGATAATAATTCACAAAAACTCTTCATATGTTGGTTAATACCATAAATTTCGTGTATTACAATGATTGCGGTATCAGACTTTGTATGTATTAATTTAATCATTTATTCCTCCCGTAAACCTATTTTCTAATTAGACAATTAATAACATATTATATCATCGCTTCTTCAACTAAACTGCTACCGTTAGTACAAAAAAGAAAAGGATTGCCGCAGCAACCCCTGTTTAACTCTTGCACCCGTTAATTCCATTTGTTTAACCTAAAATAAAAAAAGGTCTTATGACGATTAATTTTAGAATCCCCAAAAAAATCAAGTTAAATTTTGAGGGGCAGTTTGACTGTCACATATGTTTACTTATTTTTGCTTTCTTGGGCTTTTAATGCTATTCTTTCAAGTCCATTATTCGCAAATTCCACATCTGTTTTAGGTAGAGCATTATTATTCTTAAATTGCTTATTCTTATTTTTAGACATTTTTTCACCACCCTTGTAGTTTGATTTCGTTATTCCACTCGGATGCCAGCACTTATAAATACACTATATAAAGATATCAGAGTATTATTTTTTCCAAATTTTTTTCGTTATTGGCACCCACTATTTTAGTTTGCTTTCTTTTTTGCAGACTATGCTATCTGAGTTTCTTCTTCAACTAACCTCCGTTAGTCTTTAAAGTGTTGCTACTGTCTTCTCTGTTATGGAGGTATTTCATATACTTTGCAACAGGTTCAACGGGCAATCCATTTGTATCCAGTAGAAGGTAGGCTTTTCTATTGTCAACAGATATCTCTTCCACTCTCATGAGAACACACTCCCACCAATTATTATTTTTAGTAGTATTTCTACCCCTAATGACTACCGTTATTGATATTTCTTTAAGCTCCTCGAACCGAGGCTACGTCCTCCAACAAACGAACAAACTAATGTTCTTGATAGAATTTCCGTATTAAACCTCTTATACCATATTTTATACCATTATTTATATAATCAATTATGTAAATAAAAAAGGATAATTAGCCCTCATAATGGACTAACTATCCTATGGATTTAAATATTCGCGCTTCTTTCTTAATTATTAATGACCTTCATGTCCTTCTCCATCTTCTTGAACAATTTCAAGTTTGTCATCAAGAATCCCTTGAATTCGGAAGGAAATTTGTTTCTTATCTCCTATAATGAAACCATGATTATAAGGCCCAGTTGTTGGATCCTCCTTAAAGGTTGGTTTAATGCTGGCTAAGAAATCATAGGTTTCCTTCTGAACTTCCCCTTTGTTTAACCGAATGATTGGTGCATGTTTGCCAAGATGTGAAAATGGCGCAGCTGCTAAAGCTAGTTCTGGAGTATCGGTAGAGACAAAGGAAACTCCATGCCCCGGTTCTTTTAAGCCCCAGCCAAATTGAGTGTCTTCATCTTTGAATTTTGCAAATTCTATAGAAGTTGTAACAGGTTCCGCTCCAGCAATTCTTGTGACGTTTCCATATTCGCCTAATTGTTCTTCAACATCTTTTGAAATAACACTTTCAGGTCCTAATACATAAATATTTGCTTTGTTTTTTTTCGTTCCTTTAATGCGTCTTGAGTCTCTTTAGGAAGTTCATTTTCTGTAACAAACAGAACTGGCTCAGGCATATGTGCAATCCAGTTTATAGCTGATATAGAGTACAATTTATTTTTGTCTTCTGATGATACAATAATTACGCTCTTAGGAAAACCGCCGAAAACATCTGCATACGTTTTGTCTACATTTTTAGCAAATTCAGCCGGGGTCGCTCCTTTGATTTGCTCTATTTTATAACTTGATAATCGATCAGTGGCATTGCTTGAAACATCACCCAAAACCATGACTTGTGTTCCATTCATATTGCCCGCAGGGTTTAATCGTTTAATCTCATTCAAAACCTTAGCTGGGATGGCATTCTTATTTGTAAATAGAATAGGCCCATTATTCGGATGGTGAATGAGATCTGCACCAGCTAAAGCCACTTGCCAGTTATCTACAGGAGCTAAAATAACAGCACCCAGTTGGTTTTCCTTATGTGTAGCCGACCAAATTGTTTGAGAAACAGAAATAGCAGCATCTATTGGATTACTGTTTGGAATCCTTGTGATATTTTTTGTATTTTGAATAACTACATTCTCAGCAGCGCCGTCATTGAATTCTGTAGGTGCTTTAGCAAAATCCTGATTTACTACTTTGCTATCCTTAGAATCCATGTCCATACTGCCGTGATCCATACCTTCCATACTATCTTCAGTGTTTGAATCATTAGAGTTACTTTGCTTTTCTTCGTTAGCATTAGAACAAGCTCCGAGTAAAAACATTAAAGCGATCATTACTGAAAAAAATGTAACCCAATTACGTTTTTTCTCATAAAAAAACCTCCCAAAAATTGTATAGGAATTACTATATCAAATAAATGTGCAAAAATAATAATTTGCCTTCTTTAAAATTAAGATGTTGTGACTTTAGAATAAAGTTTAATCAAATTGATACTAATAACCTTGATAAACGAATAATAAGAAAGAGCGTGTTTTCAACAAAAGATTAATTAAAACACGCTCTTAATCTATTCAATTGAATTATTCTTTTAAAATTTGGTCATTTCTGTGATACTTATTTTGTTAAAGCGCACTTTAATGGAAGCACAGGCAGTTCAAAAGAATAACGAAAATCCTATTTCGTTGGAAGCGTTGGGTTTACTAGTGAATTTGCTATCTTATCCTACTACATGGGAACTACATAAAACGGAGTTATATAAGCGTTTCGAAAAAACACGGTGAAAGATCAGTTAAATCAGCATGGGATGATCTTATGGCTGCTAATTACATAATTGAGTTTCGCTATCGTTCCGGGAAGAAATACAAGTACGTTTATTACTTCCGAAAAGTACCGTTTTCAAACGAAGAAAGAGCTGAAATCCTAAATGTTGTTTCTGCTCAGCTATAAAACTTTAAGATTCCCAACCATTCCTGCTTCCTTATGTCCAGGAATAGTACAATAAAAAATGTAGTTTCCCCTCGGCAGGGAACTTATTTTTGCCGTTGCAGACTGCCCTACTTGAACATGAAGGTGAAAATTATAATTTTTATGGAGATTGTCTACATTATTTTTATTAAAATCCTCGGTACTAACGATATTAATATCATGTTCGGCTTTCCCATCATTTTTTAAAGTTATTTCATACTCTTTCCCACGATCAATGGTTATATTTCGTGGCTTATAGCTAAAATCCATCGCTTTAATCTCTAAGGAAAGAGAGATACTCATGCTTTCTTTTGGTACAGTTTCCTGATTATGTTGATGCTGCTCTTTTCCATTCTCCTTTGCCATAATAGGCCCTGTAAAGTTTAATAAATAAACAGAACAAATTAAAAATCCGCCAGCAAATAAGGGGTTTTTAAATAGCTTTACCATCAAGTTTGTTTCTTTTTCCCTCATTTCAGACAAAAGAAGATAAATCATGAGTAGATGGATACCGATAAAGAGAATAAATAAAACCTTTAATAACTGTTCAATATTTTGGAAAGGAATCATTTCACCAAGCATAGCTCTCATCATTCCTCCCATAAGACCGGACACTACACCATCTGCCACAGCTAAAATTCCGAAAGGTAACCCCGTTATAAATCCAATAAGTACCCCTGCAAGAATTCCCCATACTGTAGATTGAAATAAATCTCCTGAATGATAAATGGCAATGATGGTACCACCAGCAATTCCAGTAAGCATTCCCGTAGCCATTGAAACCATCATACCTGACATTAGTCTTACCTGTTTGTTCCAAAAAGTCATATAAAAAACTGTGCAGCTTATATTTAGAAAAAAGTTACCATTAATAATATCGCCAATGTTCCCCACCCTATAAAGGACAAATATATTTGGAGGTAATTTCATGGCACAATTAAGAGATATCATGACATCAAATGTTCTTACAGTTAACGAAACACAGACCGTACAGGAAGCTGCAGCGTTAATGAGTGAATATAATATCGGAGCTATCCCAGTAATAAATAACAGCAGACAAATGGTTGGAATTGTAACGGATCGTGATATTACCCTTCGTACGACAGCACAAGGAGAAAGTGCACAAACACCAGTATCTCAAGTCATGACTGCACAGCAAATCGTACAAGGTACACCTGATATGGATGTTCATCAAGCAACAAATTTGATGGCACAGCAGCAAATTCGCCGATTGCCAGTAATCGAAAATGGACAAATAGTAGGAATGGTTGCTTTAGGTGATTTAGCAGTACAAAATCAATATGCAAACGAGGCAGAACAGGCATTACAAAGTATTTCAACTCCTTCCGCACCTCAACAATAGTAAGGAGTTACTTTTATTGTCATAAAATAATTATTAGCACAGACACAGTCCTTGCTCTGTGCTAACATTTTTTATATATAGAAATTACTTGATGTTCACCAGGTATAACGACTATTTTTCTTACTTATTTACTTTATATAGTTGGATGCAACATTATTTATATTTTAAAAATGGTCCCTCAAATGGCCAATTTCTTGAATGTTTTTTCTTATTCTTGGGTTGTACAATATCCTCTGGTACTTCTGTAATAATTGAATGAAGATCCTCGTAATCCTCTTTTATATTTTCAATATAAAATAATCCGCCTTCGGTTTGTTTGGCTTCTTTGATAAAGTCCGGCCATAGATCAATATAAGGCTTTCCTAACATCGCAGCATTTCCCAAACTTTTAGGTAGACCTCTCCACCATGTTCCATTTCTAGGGTTTTGTCCCTTTCTCATTTCACCATAAAACGGTTTTAATTGGTCCGAAGCTTTTAACCAAAATCGCTTTAATTCCATAGACCATCCTGGTTGCTTCATCACTTCTTCTAAAAACTTTATCGTGATATAACATGATCTAAATCCTTGACGTGTGGGACCGACTTTATCTGGAATACGGATATTTATATAAGTAAAAGGTTTACTTGGATACCAAACGATTCCTTCATGTAAATTTTCAGACAAAAACTGGATAAAATGTTCTTTTCCTTTGTCCGCCAATTTAAATTGTGGTGGCTCATAAATTCCGTATCTTCTAGGTAAAGCTTCCGGCATCATGGATTCCATTAAATCTAAAAATGTCTCAAAACCATCTTTTATAAACGTATGATCATTCATGAACCACCATGTCATTAGGAGATAACTTGGATCAGCATCTTTTGCGGGGATGGTTTCCAACCTTTTCACACCCGATGGGGACGAGATAGTCCCTTCCTGTTCATTAACTACTACTCCATGAGAAGATTGAGCTAAAATTTTGGTCATTTTCTTGACTAGTTGTAAAGCCCGTTTAGGTGCATCGAAAGGTTCTAAGATAATCTCTGTAAAATACTTGATTCCCGGTAATTGACCAACCACTTCTTCTGGAATATCTTCTTCCATTACTTCAAAAGGACCACTTACTGTGATTTGCCAATTTTTATCTTCGTAGATGATTCCGTTATTTTGCCTCTTAATCTTCTCCTGGTTAAAAACTTCATTCTCAAATGAGGTTTTATTTACAGACCATATACTAATATTGTAACTCATTTTTTCATTCCTTTAACTTAAAGTAGAGATTATATTTATTCTATTGAGCTAACTAGACAGTAATAAGAATTACTAAAACCAGAACCTTTTTCATTCTATTATCTCCATTTCGTTATTATTTTGAAACAGAATAACTTCTATTCATTAGGTTTCAGTATACTAGCTTCTGTATTCCTTTATGTATAGGTTTTTAAGAACTATGCTCTAATTGTAAAATGACAATAAAGTTATCTGCCTTATTCGTAGTAGGTTACATACTGTGTGTCATAGAAGCTATGCATATGATTGAGAAGACACAATACAAACAAGCGTTCCTGCTTAATACAGAAACGCATAAGTTAATTGGACAAAACTATTAAATTTGATTGCCGTGAAACACTTTGAGAATAAAGTCACGGTCTGGTATTTGTAGCTTATGATAAGATTTTAAAAATGATGAATTATTATATGTGGCTTCTTTTAGACTGACTTCAATTTCACCATCTTGAACAGTGACAATTGCATAGGGTGCAGTTGGTTTGTTGTTACATCCCAAGGAACTAGGGTTCAAGTAAATAGCATTATCCCCTCTGAAAAGATGAGTTGGATGATGATGCCCAAAACAAATTAAATCTTCATCATAATGCTTGAATAAAGCTTCTACGTTTTCAAGGCTTGGCTCTACTATTGAACTAAAAGGGTCATTACTAATGTGTTCATTTAGTTTTCTATTTTCAATGTGATAATGAATAAATAACAGTTGACAACCATTAATATTCTTTCTAATCATACGAGGAAGCTTTTCTAATTTGATAATGAAGGATGGGTCTAATCTGTCTGCAATCCATTGGTGATGTTCTCTAATCTGAGAATGACTTTTGGGATATTCTTGTCCCTTTAACAAAGCTAAAATAGCTTCATCGTGGTTTCCTGTTATCATTGATACATCACTTCTAGAGAACAACATACTTAATACTTCATTTGAATCTGGACCTATTCCAATCATATCCCCCAAGCAATAAATATGTTCAACATCTTTTCTTTTATCAATTTCTTGAAGAACCGCTTTTAATGCTGGTGCGTTACCGTGAATATCTGTAATTATTGAAATTCGCATCTCCTATTTCTCTCCCTATTCTAAAGAGTTATTCTAAGTAGTTCTTCTATTCACACCAAGATTCCTTCTATTAATATCCTTTTGTTTTTACGGACTAACTCATAAACCGCAGATAAATGCAGGAAGATGAAGTCACAATCGTGGCTTCATCTTCTTGTTAGAAATATCATCTAGCATCCTGAAAATTCCGTTTCATAACAATATACCAGGATGCTTTTATAAAAAGGAGATTATATATTAAAAGGGTCCTGCCGCATAGCCCACCGCTTTATTCGAGGAAGAGTTGTGAGGGTGAGATCAGGGGAGTTTTCATGGGAGCGGACTCGAGCGGGTCCATATAAGCGTATTCGAGGTGATCATTTACAATAAAGTTGTTTAATATTAATACTCTAAACACGCAGAACACCATTCGAAAATGGAACGGTGTTCAAAAAAGTAGTTATTTAATTTTCTTCATCCTATACTCAATTTTCCAAAAATAAATAACAATAAAGTCGTTTTAGACCTGCGTATTTCTCCGCAATCGGCCCGATTGTTGAAGATCAATTAATTCATTTTTTTAAAACTTCCCCCTATTAAATTTCAATAAGTATAGTGTAAAAGGACAAAAAAGTTGATACAAAAATGGATAAAAAAGTTTTTAATCCTCATCTTGTGTTACTTTAGAACAATGTTTGATCAAATTAATACTAATAATATTGATGAACGAATAAAAAGAAAGAGCGTGTTTTAAAAAAGTTTGATCATTTTCTACTTGTGTTGCTCCACAATCCCACCCTTTAATGGAATCACTAAAAACATAGACTCAATCTTATAATCACTTATTTCTTCTTTCACTAACGAAATAGTTATTTCAACTTTTAAGAATTAATTACAAGTGACTGAAAAACATAACGAAAAAGAATTTTTAGAAAATTATTACTTAAATCGTTATCTGTAAATATATTATTTTTTATCATAATTATTTTTTTATTGATAAATTAGGAACGCTAGTTAATAAAAAAGCTCAGTCCTTTGACTGAGCCTAAATGACTTTCCGATTTATTTTATTCTTCTTGCAGCTTGTTGGAGCGGATCCCAGACTCCATTATATGGAGGTGAATATGCTAAATCTAAATCTAGCAATTGCTCAGCTGTCATAGAATGAAATAAAGCCGTTGCAAGTACATCGATTCTCTTATCTATCCCCTTTTCTTCAATAATTTGTCCCCCAAGAATTTTATGTGATTTATTATGTACTAATAATTTCAAGGTCATTTTTTTAGCATTTGGATAATAGCCTGCAATATCAGATGTTTTTATCGTAACTGTTTGATAGGGAATGTTTAATAATGTTGCCTCTCTTTCTGATAATCCTGTCTTTCCAAGTGTTAAACTGAAGAATTTAATAATAGAGGTTCCTAATACACCTTTAAAAGTTTTTGGAATATTAATTATGTTTAATCCTGCAATTTGACCTTGCTTATTTGCGTGTGTTCCTAATGGAATATGATCATCCTTTTCTTTGATTCGATGGTATTGTGTTGCACAATCGCCTGCTGCATATACATCTTCAATATTTGTTTGCATATATGCATTTACTTGGATTGCACCATTTACACTTGTAATGATTCCAGTCTTATCTAAAAAAGAAGTATTTGGCCGTACACCAACAGCGACTAGAACAAGATCAGTCTCAATCACCCCTTTATCAGTCTTTATAAATTCAACTTTATCTTCGCCAAGAAAAGCTTCTACAGATTCACTCATTCTAAGATCAATGTTTTGCTTCTTTGCTTCTTCATGGATAAGCTCTGCCATTTCTTCATCAAAAATTTTTGCTAATTGTTCATTTCGTTCAATGATTGTTACCTTCTTACCCAATTCCGCAAAACTCTCAGCCATTTCAAGCCCAATATATCCGCCGCCGATTACCGTGACATTTTTAACATCCCTTTCAAGGGATTCTATGATTCGCTTTGCATCTGGAATCGTCTTTAAAGTGAATATACCCGAAAGATGAGCACCTTCCCACTCAGGTATAACCGGGCTTACGCCAGTAGCTATAAGGAGACGGTCATATGACAAATAAAACTTCTCTTCATTTGCATGGTTTATCCCATACACTTGTTTATTTTTTGTATCAACTTGGCGAACCTCATGTAAGATTCGTGCATCAATTCCGTATTTTTCTTTAAATTCAGTCTGTGTCCGAGCTATTAATTTATCTGTTGAATCAATTTTATTGCTAATCACATAAGGGAGCCCACATTGGCCATATGAGTATACTTCTCCCATTTCAAGAACAGTAATCTGATGATCTGAGCTATTCCTTACAATTTGCATGGCAGCACTCATGCCTGCTGCATCTCCGCCAATAATTATTATCTTCATCTACAACCCTCCACCTGCTTATTTTCCCTTTACAGTTTGTTTTTTAAACGTAAAAGGCGCTCAACTTGAAACTAAAGTCAGTTTTTGCACCAGAACCCATATAAGCGTATTCGAGGTGATCATTTTTTAATATTAATACTCTAAACATGCAGAACACCGTTCATAAATGGAACAGTGTTCAAAAAAGTAGTTATTTAATTTTCTTCATCCTATACTCAATTTTCCAAAAATAAATAACAATAAAGTCGTTTTAAACCTGCGTATTCTTCGGCAATCGGCCCGATTGTTGAAGATCAATTAATTCATTTTTTTAAAACTTCCCCCCTATTAAATTTCAATAAGTATAGGAACAATCATTGGCTTTTTCTTAGTATGTGTATATACATATTGTCGTATTGATTTTTTTATTTGTTTTTTCATTACATTCCATTGGTTTCTATTTGCTTCTTGTAGCTCGTTAACAATTTCTGTAGTAAGTCGATTAACGTCTCGGCGGAATTCCGAGAAATCTCTATCCATAAATCCACGAGAAATGGTATCGGGTTCAGAAAGCAGTTTTCTTTCCGCTTTGCTCATAGTTAAAACAATCATGAGCATTCCATCCTCTGAAAGCTGTTTGCGGTCTCGTAACACAAATTCCCCAACATTACCGACATCCCCCCCGTCTACGTAGGTATTCCCAACCGGTATTTTCCGGGTCTGACGGGCAATGGTATGTTCAATATCGACGACATCGCCATTATTGATGATAAACGTGTTTCCTTGCTCTACTCCAACGGATTCAGCTAACAAACGGTGATGGTGTAACATTCTAAATTCACCGTGAATGGGAATAAAATATTTTGGTTTCATTAATGTAAGCATTAGTTTTAAATCTTCTTGATAACCATGGCCGGAAACATGCATTCCGGATGTACTTCCTAATCCATAAATCACTTTAGCTCCAAGTGCAAATAAGTTGTCTACGATACTCGTGACATTTCGTTCATTCCCGGGTATTGGACCTGCTGCAAAGATAACCGTATCTTCAGGTAAAATGTCGACACCGCGAAAGTTTCCAGTGGACAGGCGGGCAAGAGCAGCCAATGGTTCTCCTTGACTCCCGGTGCATAAAATAGCAACCTTTTCAGGAGCCATTTCATTGATTTCATGTGGGTCAATTAACATTCCATCAGGAACTGTTAAATAACCATGTTCCATAGCAACCGCTACGACCTTAACCATACTTCGTCCAAGCAACGCAAGTTTTCGATTTGTTTTTTGTGCTGCATTCACGACTTGCTGAACACGACTAATATTTGAAGCAAAGGTAGAAAGAATAACTTTGCGTTCGGCTTTCATGAAAGTTGCTTCCACATGTTCACCTACCATTTGTTCCGATGGGGTCAAACCAGGACGTTCTGCATTGGTACTCTCAGACAATAGAAGCAAGACCCCTTCTTTGCCGATTTCAGCCATTTTATGAATATCCGAATGCTCATTATTATTCGCAGGTGTTAAATCGAACTTGAAGTCCCCCGTATGTACAATATTACCCTGTGGTGTGTGAAAGACCATTCCCAAGCAATCAGGAATACTATGGGTTACTTTGAAAAAGCTCACACTCATTTCTCCGATTTTCAAGTTTGAGTTTGAGTTTATTTCAACAAGTTCGCTTTCTCTTAGAAGTTTATATTCTTTTAATTTGATTTCAATTAATCCTAGTGTGAAGCGTGTGGCATAAACGGGTACATTCAATTTTTTTAAGAAGAACGGAATCCCCCCGATATGATCTTCATGTCCATGTGTGACAATTAAAGCCCTGACTTTATCTTTATTTTCTACTAAGTAAGCTATATCAGGGATAATCAAATCAATTCCTAATAAACTTTCATCTGGAAACTTATTACCACAGTCGATAATCACGATATCGTTTGAATATTCGATTGCATACATATTTTTCCCGATTTCATTCAAGCCGCCTAAGGCGAAGATAGACAATGCATTCTCTTTTGTACTCAAATTTATATCCTCCCACTTTAAATTTATAAAAAGATTCAGCGCAAGAAGGCTTTACCCTGCTGACAATAATATGACCATTGGAAACTCTTACTTTCCCTACGTTTTTATTTACATACTCCAGAAATCATCATAATCAACGTTTTTTCCTGTTAAGTCACGCAAGGCCTTTATAACCTTTCGGGCATTCTGCATTGTTGGTCCATTTTCATGTTCTACCTGGCATAATCTGCTGATTGTACCCCGACTAACCCCACTCTTTTCAACAACTTCCTGTTGCGTTAATTCGTGACAATCTAAGAACTTACCAAACTTGGAACGCCTTTTTCCTAATGAAAACCAGTCCATACATGAACCTCCTTGGCAGATACGAAATGTTAAGATTCGCCTCTTTTCATCAAGCTTGGTCAACAATTTAATTTTTTAAACTTCACGAAAATTATAATACAAGAGGGTCTAGACTTTTGTTTCATTTTCCGAGAGTGTCTAGAGCTTTGTGTCAAAAAACAAGAGCGTCCGAACTTTTGTGTCACTCGTCAACTGTACAAAGACATAAAAATAGTTAATATACCATATACCGTTCCTTGGCTATAGCGCGAAGGGCGTCAGGACAATAATCACCCCAAAAATTCAATTTATAGTTTATGTAATATTATGTTTATGTACAAAAAGGCAGGTTTCCCATACGGAAACCTGCCTTCTCTCTTACTTCTCGTTTTTCTTTAATACGTCAACAACAGTTTCCTCACTGATATTTCCAGAAGCATCTGAGGCCGTCACAGTTAAGATATTCTTGTGTTTTTGCTTTGGCACAGATACCTTAAACTTACCGTTAGTATCTGCTGTAGCTGTACCTAGCTCCACCTTGCCCATCATTACCTTAACACTTGCACCGGCTTCTGTTGTTCCTGTGATAATCGTATCATTATGAATGACAGGATTGACCTGTGGTGCATCTGGTGCGGTTACATCCACAACTTCTAACTGAGCAACGAGTGCATCATGATCACTAGCACGTCCATGTTCTTTCATATACGGAGAGTTAAAGTTCACGATATCAAGCTTAGCTGCTTTAGCTAAATTATTGGATACTAAAATATGATCCAACACTTGTGCATTTCCTTGATAGTTGTATGTGTATCTCTCGGAAGCAGGTAAAGTTTCAACTAAGTTAGTTAAGTCATCCCCTTTGAGTGCCGCTAGAGGAGCAGAAAACTCAAAATCGTTTAAGTCACCTAATACCAATATATTTGCGTCCCCATTCTTTTCTTTTATGTCAGAGACAAAGTTATTAACGATCTTCGCAATTTTCACACGCTGCGCTTCACTTTCAAGATGCGGCGGTTGTTTTTTTCCAAATAAAGGATCATCTCCCCCTTTTGAGTTGAAGTGATTGTTAATGACAATGACTTCTTCTCCTTGGAAAGTAAACTCGGCTGCAAGCGGCTTACGGCTGCTGTTGAATGCAACATTTGTTGGGTCAATGCGGCCAGGGTTTAGTGTAAGATAACCATTTTCGTAAGCGACAGCTGTTGTTGCATCTCCCTTTGGTGCCTTATTCAGAGTTACACGCTCAGGATTATATAGATATCCTACACGAATATTTCCTCCCGGTACTCCACCGTCTTTCCCGTCAACTGGAGCGATGTCTGTCCAAGCATAGGCTGGTCCGCCAAAGCCTTTGATTGCATCACTTAATGCCTTATAGTTTGCATCAGCTTTGACAACACCGTTATTCGTTTCTCCACTTTCGTCAAGCACCTCAACCAGACCGATGATATCTGGAGATCCTAAGTTCTCGACCATTGATTTTGCCAGCTTATCACGTTTGGCAGTGTCTGTTGCTACAAAGTTTTCGATATTGTAGCCTGCGATGGTTAGTTTGTCTTCTTCTTTTTGAATAGTCGTTATTTCATTTGTTCTTGGACGTTCTACTATGTTAGGTAAATCAGTTGCTTTTGTAAGAATCTTAAAGTTACTAAACGAATAACTGACCACTCCTGTGACGGTTCCGTCAAAAGTATCCCCCGCTTTCGTTACAAAGCTGCGGTCATCAAGCTGAAGAAGTATTTTCTCGGGATTTTGATTTTCATGTGTTAAAAGAGGAGTTCCTTCTTTTGTATATTCTTTTCCGTCCACTTTACCTGTAATGACAGGTACTTCTCCATATTTCTGTGGTCCTGTCACAATCGGATTTTCAATGGAAACAAGCATCCCTTCAAGGCTTTCATAAAAATCAATGCCATCCTCTGCCGGGTCAAATGTGCCAAATTGATCGTTGTCGATGACAGAAGCTGGCGGCATTACGTCCTTACCGATTACGATTGGAGCCGGAAGTTTATTTCCACTAGAAACCTTTGTAATCTTGCCTGATTGGGCATTAATTTCTGTCATGGCTAAATCGGTTTGCAGTTTCTCTTCATATCCATCTAGTACCCACTCTTTTACAAGTCCCGAAACGGTTACGCTATTCCCCACTGCAACACCGTGAAAAGGCTTGTAGACGAGAAGGCCTTCTGATGTATTAGAGTTGTTATCTGGGTTAGGATCCTGCATGTAAAAATTGCTGCCGTCTACTACATAGGTTACTATCCCAGGTACATCTACTACATTTTTATCTTTATATGGTGAAGTATGAGATTGACCTTGAATGTCCCGAATTTTTAAACCTGTTTCGCCATTTCCAGGTTCATCTGGAGGTGGTGTTGTGCCATCAAACGAAATGGCCGTTGGAGATTTTAGGCCAGGTACTGAAAAATAAGTTTCAAGTGAACCCGTAACAAAAACCTTTTTACCTACGATTGATGGATTCGTTAATAATCCAAAGGTTGGGCGGAAACTAGCAGGGATTTGAACAGGTAATATTTTGGTTGCGTCTTTTTCCGTAGGGCTATCAGCGATGGCGAAGTTTGTATCATCTTTAAATGGAGCCTCAAAATCATATGTAGCTTTTCCACCACCGCCACTTGTTGTATAACCTACAATATACCCTGCCACAGTAGCTGTCCCCGAATTATTCGCGATTGCCTGTGAAACCGTAATAGTTTCAGCCGCTTGTGCCCGATAGGGGAGAACCATGCTAATCAGCATGACAAACATCGTCGTTATAGCAAATAGCTGTTTTCTAAGCCTCTCCAAGTGTTTTCCTCCTTTAAATCTGTTTTATTATTACCCTCTATTAAGTAGTACTTCCAAATATTCTTCCAAATCTATGAATATATCCTTCTTTCTCTTGGAAGGAAGTACTAGAGGTATGCTACTACTCTATCATTTTTTCTAGTTATTTCCATAAGTTTAACTAAAATTTAACCCTCGCAATACAAACGTTTACAATTTTTGATTGACTCCATCTTAATGGATTAGACTCTATTAGGGCGTTTTGGCTTTACATAGAAAACTTCATTGTTTGATCAAAAACACCCCAAAAACCGGTATTTTACGATAAATAAAAAGAATCCATTTTGAAAAAAGATTGATCAAAATGGATTCTTATCTAGTAGATTTAAATCTTGTTTTTATAAAAAAGTTTGATCATTTCTGTGATTCTTATTCCATTAAAGCGCCCGATTGCTGAATATTGAAAAATACAAAAAAGCTACAAAATAGTTCCCGGTTATTTTTCTAAAGCTACTCGTTAGCTGAATAACTTTCTTTAAAATTATAATGAAATACAACCTTCTATTTTCATCAAAAGTAAATATCCAGTAAAAACTTGTATTTCAATAAACGTTTATATAAATGGATTTTTCTAAAATAGAAACTACCTAAAATGGACATTATGTCGCATTGATAAAAAATATGTCGATTAGTATGATTAAATCTGGAGGTGCTTTTATGACAAAAGAAGAAAGGTCTCTTTATGATGAACTACCGTGCCATATATTAGCTGGATTTTCTTATGAAATAAAGCAGAACATACAAAAAGGAATTTTATCTAATGCTATGTATCACGAAATTAAATTGATTGAACAGGCAGGCATTAAAAATGGTGTCCCAATGAAATGCCTATATAGAAAAGCTTCATGTATAGTTCAAATTGAAAAACTAAAGGAAACATCCTTTCGATTCTGACCACTCCCACCACTAAAACCGATGGGGTTCTTTCTCACAAACATCCCACTTACCACCTTCCATCAGAAGAAGCAGAGGCGAGACTTGGGTGAGCAACTCTTGAGAAAAGGACACTCTTTCAAGAGGGAAAGGTCGGTGCCCACTACGCCACTCTACTGGCGATACTTTTTTCTTTTTTTGGTTGATAGTTGGGATGTTTCGTTTGCTGTCTTTGTTCTTCGGACAAAAAACGTTTATACTATACCGGTTGCTTATAGACCACCGAATAAAGAGGGTTTATTAGTTACATATTCTAAGAAATTCTTTGCCTGTTGGAATTCCCCTTGAAGTTCTTTTCTGTGCTAATACTTTTTCATATGTCATAAGTTCTTCAACATATCGCTCATATTCTTCAGGGGTTAAGATTTCTTTGCTTGATTTATTACCGTTCAATTTATCAAAATATGGCTGCAACTCCATCAAGGCTCTCTTAATTTCATCCTCTTTTTTAGAAGGAATTTGATTATAGTCTATATTTCCATATTTATCTCCATAATCTAGTTTAGCATCGGTGATTATATGCAGAGACTCTTTGAATTTCTCATATTCTTTTTCTCCTAATTCTCCTTTAGCTTTCAATAACTTCGCATTGAGTATCATATATCCACCTATAGTTGCGGTTGCTATATGTTTTTTGAGATTCTCAAATGATCCATACAATCCATCCGCTAAAGACGAATTCTTCAAACTCTGGTTTTAATAGAACCACTTTTTTATCACTTAACACGAATACCACCTCCTAAATACATAAAATATATGTTATTCGCTTTATTATGATTGATATGTAAAAAAATGTATTCTGACGAGGTTTTTCCCAAAATATGGTTGATGTAAAAAGCAGGGCATGCCAAATAAGCCTCAATAACTCATTTTTATTTATTCGAAATGAAAAGAAGCCAGTAAATGTAGCTTCTGAAAAACTACATTCACTGGCTTCTAATAAGTTTTGTTTAATGAACATTTTGCCCATTTAAAAGGATTTGTTAGTGCTATATTGGTTTTGCAAATAAGTATAGCAACGCTTAGCCGCCGCTCTAGGTGCGGTTAAAATAGGCGTCGAACAAGTCACTTGATCGGCGATATGTTCCATACTGTACTGGGATAGTACAATGACATCCACTTTGCCTTCCATTTGATAAATCATTTCTTTTACTCGTTCATCATGTTTATCTTTTTTCCCCTGATAAAGTAAATGAATGAGTCCTGAATCTACGATAGATTCTACTTGAACATTCGCTTTTTTCTCTTGTAGATAACTCGTTAATGCAATGGGAGTTTCTCGTACGGTAGAAATTAATCCAATTCTCTCATAGGCAAGTGCTTGATCTAGCATCGCTTCATCTGAACGAAATAGTTTTACTTTATAAAGAGGCTGCAAGATGCTAGTAATGTTATTAAAAGCGGAACAAGTAAGCTGAATAGCATCGATTTCTGAAGAAACAGCAATATTTAGAAGTGAAGAAAAACGGAGAATGATGTTTGGTGTAAGTGACCCCTCTTTCTCCATCATTGAAAGTAATTCAGTATCTAGTAAATGAATCAATTCAATATCTGGTGCTTCTTCGTGAAACGCTCTTTCAATTGGATCTAAAGATGCTTTTGTCGCAGAAATCAAAGCAACTTTCATGCAAAATCCCCCTTTTTTTTGGTATTTGTATCCATTTTATCATAATCGATTAAATAAAATAGGATCTATCGTGGATATTATTGATAGTTTTGTAAACTGCTAAAGTATGTAAAGTAACATATTCGAAAACCAAAAGGAATCAACTGAGTAATCAAGATTATCAAGAACTGAATTTTAAAAAAGTTAGTTTAAGTACGCTGGTGCGGAAAATGGTGCAATAACCTTGTCAGATTCCCCAGTCCTAATTTTGTGTTAATAGAACAATTCTAATCATATTCTTATAAAAACAAATAAGAAGGAGTGTAAAATTAGTTGATAAAAACTAAGGTTCGTTTACGGCCCATTGTAGGTAAGGTAAATTTACCCACTGTTTTGAAAACAACTATGCTTCCGGGCGACTCAAAAGAAAGATTGTTTATTGCAACTCAGGTAGGAGAGATTTTTTACATAAGAGACGGAGTTATACGGACTTTTTTAGATATTCACCCGAGAATTGTAAAACTAGGTGCTTCTGGTGGTGGATATGATGAACGGGGATTGCTAGGGCTAGCGTTTCATCCCGAATTTTATTATAACGGTCTGTTTTATCTTCATTATTCAGTAGCTGGAACACAAGGTCCAGGTGCTCTTTCTAAATCTTTTTCACCTAATCCGTGTAATCCAAAAACTTTAAACCTAAGGTGGATAAATAGAGAAACTCAATATGATCATATTGATACAGTTGAAGAGTGGATTTTACCATCGAATGGTCAACCTCAAAAACGACGGACATTACTAAACTTAAGAAGACCATTTTCTAATCATAATGGTGTCAATAGCTTAAACTTTTCACCTGAAACAGGAAAACTTGTTTTAACCACCGGGGATGGTGGATCAGGCTATGATCCATTCAATTTAAGCCAAAATGATATGGAAATCGCCGGTAAAATAATTGAAATCGATGTAGGTAAGAATACATTTAACCAGAATCCCCCCGTAGTCACACGGTTTAATGAGCTTCCCGTACCTATTCAGGAAACACTTACGGTGATTGCCAAAGGGGTTCGCAATATACCGGGCATTTCATTTCAAAGGTTTTATAATCAATATATCAAATATGTGGGAAATGTCGGACAGGACTTGGTAGAATCAATATTTTCATTCGGTCCGAATAAACCAATACCGGTTCCTCAGCTTGTTCAAGCTTTTTTAATGAAATCTGAAGCTGACCAAGAAGGATTTATTAACTTTGGCTGGCGAGCGTGGGAAGGTGTTTTCCCTACTCCAATTGTAAGGGGCTGCTCTGCCAATCCGACTTTGGATGAGAACACAATTGCCTATTACAATGAAGCAATAAAAACTTCAGTAAGGCGTCTTCAGCCTGTAACTAGTTATTTTCATAAAGATCTCCGACCCGATAAGTTTGGAGGAACTGCACTTACAGGAGTGCAAGCCTATATGGGGAATGGAATCCCCGCTTTAACGGGAAGTGTGGTATTTACCGATCTTGCCCGGAAGGAAGAATCGCAATCTCCTGCCAAAGGGGTTTTAGCTTATACTAGAATAAGAACAGATTGTAAATTAAATGATTTTAGTGTTATTGAAACGGATTATAATTTTGGATCTCAATCAGCTTATTATGTTAGTTTGGGAACGAATCTGAATCAAACCAAATTATATTTAGGGGTTTATGGTTCTATGAAAGTGACTGATTTTAACCAAGGTACTGTTTTTGAAATTGTTCCATGATTCATAGCTTTGAACTACTCCCCACTTCATTTTCTAACGGAAATTTGAAGTGGGAAATTCCTACGAACACCATCTTCAGGCTTCATCTAAACAACAAATTAATCAAAATAAATTAAAAACCGGAAGTGTTCTTATTATATTCCTATTTTGATTCATTTACGATTCAAAAAGACTTAGAAACTCTCCATATCCCTTTTCCTGCAATTTATTTTTAGGAACAAACCGAAGTGCTGCAGAATTTATGCAATAGCGTGCCCTATCAGGACCAGGACCATCATCAAAAACATGACCAAGATGGGCATCCGATGCTTTTGCCCGAACTTCAATCCTCCTCATTCCATGAGAGGTATCAAATTTCTCCTCAAGCTCTGAACGCCGCAATGGCTTTGTAAAACTCGGCCATCCACAGCCTGCATCATATTTATCAATCGAACTAAACAATGGCTCGCCTGAGATAATATCAACATAGATTCCTTCTTCTGTATGATTCCAATACTCATTCTGAAAAGGCGGCTCGGTTGCATTCTTTCTTGTTACCTCATATTGAATCGGAGTAAGTTCTTTCCGTAATTCCTCATCGCTTTTTCGCTTTTTCCAATTCTCACGAATAAACTTGGCACGTCCAGATCCTTCTTTATATAGATTATAGTGAAAAGGGTTCCTTTTATAGTAGTGCTGGTGTTTTTCTTCTGCCTTGTAAAAAGGCTCAGCCGGCAGAACCGCCGTAACAATTGGTTTCTTAAATCTCCCGCTCTTTGCAAGCTTGGCCTTGGAGGTCTCTGCTAGTATCCTTTGTTCTTCACTATGAAAAAAAATGGCTGTCCGGTACGATAATCCACGATCATTAAACTGTCCTGCAGCATCTGTCGGATCAATTTGCTGCCAGAAAAGGTCCAATAGCTTTTGATAGGACATAACAGCGGAATCAAATGAAATTTGAACAACTTCATAGTGTCCTGTTGTATCTGTGCACACTTCCTCATAGGTTGGATTTGTTTTATGGCCGCCTGTGTATCCAGAAATCACTCCTTTAACTCCTGGCAGTTCATCAAATGGTGATACCATACACCAAAAACAGCCTCCAGCAAAAGTCGCCAGCTCCAATGGTTGAGACATAATACCATCTCCTTTCCGTCTATGTTACTTCGAGTATATATTTCTCAAATTTTCAACTAATATGTAAAGTCCTTTCTTCTTAAACTAACGCACCCGGTAGTGGAACAAGCAGGTTCATCATTTACCTCTCATTTAACTCCTCTAGCCACTGTATATACCACTCTTGAGGTAATTTTACCTTTGATAAGTCTATAGTCTCCAACTCTTCTAATGAATAGGCATTAACCAAGAATAAATCCCACTGACATTCTATATCTCGTGCGACAATTACTGCAATTTCAACGATTGGAGATAATTCAGCTTCATCAAAGACCATTGTAAAATTATCGCACCACTGAGCAAAATCATATTGGGAGAAATTATTTTCATTTTTAGATATACGATTTAATAACTGAACTAAACTTTTATGTGAGTATGGTAAATTAATTGAGGTTTTATTCAAGTTCCAGGATGTAGTCACATTCTTACCCCCTTTTTTAAGAAATGCACCTGTTACTTGAACAATAAGAATAATTCAATATAGTTTAGTTATTAGTCTGGTAGTTGCTTATTAAACAATCCTGCCAGATAGTTCAATAACATACTTTAGCAATTATAATTACAATGGCATTTTCAATAGTAATACAAATTGAATAAAAGAAATTTTTTAGGTAAAAATACCAATGATTCATAATGCAGCATAGTATTTTTTTATACCAAGGAGGTTGTGTATGAAAGGGAAATGGAAAATGTATTTGTTACTGGTATTGCCTTGGTTATCTGTAGTAAAGCTTGGGAAAAATTCCTTACTTCGCTTCCTGCCTACTATTATTTTTAGTAACTTGGTTATCGCACTAATAAGTGAGCTATCTCAAAAGTTAAAATGGTGGAAAGTAAGAAATCCTATATTCCCTAAATTAGCAACAGATGTCTCTTTTGTTTTTGGACCTTTTACTGTCATTAATTTTTGGATCTTTAAACTGACGTTCAAAAGATTTTGGTTGTATTTATTAAGTAATATTTTTGCTGACTACTTATTTGCATATCCTTTGACAACAATAGCAGAGAAACTAGGCATATATAAAATGGTAAAAATGAGCCGAAAGCAACTTTTCCTTTTGAGTATAGTAGTAGCAATTTTAAACTACTTGTATCAAAAAGTATTTGTTGAGCCTCTTAAAAGAAAACCTTTTTAAAAAATAGTTTAGGATGGTAATAATCCCGCAGCCAAGAGTAAAGACCCAAAGTTAGGGAAACGCATCCCGAAATTCTTAACGGAAAGGGAGATAGAACATCTTCGTGAAGCATGCTTAGCAACTATGGAAAAGGCATTATTTGAATTCATGTTTTCCACAGAATGTAGAATAGGAGAGATAGTAACTCTTAACAAGAATAACATCAATTGGTCTAATCGTTCTGCAGTCGTAAAGGGAAAAGTCGACAAGGAAAGAGAAGTTTATTTTAATATCCGATGCGATATTTGGCTAACTCGTTACCTTAAAAGTCGACAGGATAATGATACAGCTATCTTTGTAACTGAAAGACATCCTCACCAAATGAGCAAAGCACAAATGCGATATATCATTAAACGAATACCAAAACGAGCAGGAATTAATAAAAAAATCCACCCCCATCAACTTAGACACAGCTATGCTACCCACTTATTAAATAATGGAGCTCCAATTGAAGTAATGCAGAGTTAAGTGGTCGACTTAGAAAAGAATTTTATCAGAAGTATTTCTAAACAAATTAAAGTAGGCGCAACGGTTTAATTACTGGTTGCTCCATTCAACTCTTGCTACCCTATAGTTTAAGTACAATTTTCACAAACTTGTTTATATCAAATAGAAATTCTGTTCATCAAATGATGAATAAATTTTAACTCTCCTATCATTCAATAGATTCTTGTAAATTTTTAAGCGCTTCTAACAAATCTTTATATTTTTCCTTACCCATATCATTTTCAGCCTTTTCTTGTATTTGTAACCAAATAGGCGTTGCTTCCTCTAATTTAATAAGACCTATATCGGTTATCGAAATAGATTTTGTTCTTGAATCATTTTTATCTTTTGTAATGTTAACATAGCCACTTTGCTTTAGGATATTTACATTACGAGTAATAGTAGTTTGGTCAAGTAACATAATCTCTCCTAGCTTGCTAATTGAAATTTCTTTATGACGGGCAATGTTTACTAGCATATAGTATTGGGTGACTTTTAAGCCAGTAGGCTGCATTTGCTTTTCATATATTTGAGTAACAATTCTTGCTGCTTTTCTAAGGTTCGCACAGGCACAAAATTGTATAATATAATCCATCTCATTATGTTTGTTATTCATAAAGCAGACTCTCCTTTCGAACCCATTCAAACTTGATAAATCCTTCACTATATTTTTATTAAGGTGGCATTCAATATTTAATTGGTAATTATTTCTTGACAGATAATATGTTTATCAATACCATTATATATGTATATACATGAATTAAGAAGGAGGAGAAAGAAAAATTATTCTTTTTGTGACGATATTAAATATATGTATATACATATAAATGATTGAAGAAAGATATTCTATGCAGGATAATGATAATTAGTCCAAATCGTTTCCTTGAATGTATTTAATACTATTCTCTATTAAAAGAATTTTTTACCCTGAAGTTACAGAATATTGAAAAATATCTGAGGATTGTGGGTGAGGTTTCATGAATATATAGGAATGCTTGGTTTTGCAAGATAAGATGTATCTTGGATTAATTTTTTTAAATATTTTAGAACGAATACTCTAAATATATATTATTTTTGTTAAGTCACATCTCAAATCTATAAAAATTTGGAGGTTGGGTTTATTGAACCATTTAGAAGATTTAAAGAAGATGATGACTGGAGAAAGACCTGCAGCACCTATAGCTCAATTACTTGGGATAGAAATAATAGAGTTGGAAAAAGGAATGGTTGTATTGGAAATGGAAGTCTCAGAAAAGTTACACAATCCAATGGGAACACTTCATGGAGGCGTACTATGTGATTTATCTGATTTAGCTATGGGTTATGCTTTCTACAGTACACTAGCTGGCGATGAACTTTTTACGACAGTGGAAATTAAATTAAATTTTCTTAAACCTATTTGGGAAGGTAAACTTCGGGCTGAAAGTAAACTTATAAAAAAAGGAAATTCAACTGGCTTAGTTGAATGTTATGTATATGATAAAAAAGGAAGTCTTGTTGCTCATTCAACTAGTACGTGTATGATTTTAAAAGGAAATGCTGATGGTAAAAGGGTCAAATCATAAAGCTTTTAAAAAATAAGTATTTAGAATTTAACAAATTAAAATGAGTGATTTTACACTTTCTGCAGCGTGCATTTACTAAAATTCTGAGTACATGTTCTTTACAAATAAGATAAGGCACAAATTACATGCCTATAAATTGAATGGAGGAACAACAAATGTCAAGAATTCCGTCAATACTTCAGAATTTGCGTATCCCTGTAATCGGCGCACCATTATTTATTATTAGTAATCCTAAGCTAGTGATAGAGCAATGTAAGGCAGGAATAGTTGGATCAATGCCTGCACTGAATGCTAGACCCGCATCCTTACTTGATGAATGGTTGGCAGAAATCACAGAAGAGCTCGCAGCTTATAACGCAAAAAATCCAGATCGCCCAGCTGCACCATTTGCTATTAATCAAATTGTTCACAAGTCAAATGAACGGTTAGAGCACGACATGGAATTGTGTGAGAAGTACAAAGTTCCCATTATAATTTCTTCTTTAGGCGCCCGCAAAGAGATATTTGACACAGCACATAGTTACGGAGGAATTGTTCTGCACGACATAATCAATAACACTTTCGCGCACAAGGCAATTGACAAAGGTGCAGATGGTTTAATTGCCGTTGCTGCAGGAGCTGGCGGTCATGCTGGTGTGAAAAGTCCGTTTGCTTTGATTCAAGAAATCCGACAGTGGTTCGACGGTCCGCTTGCTTTGTCCGGATCGATTGCTACGGGAAGTGCAATCCTGGCTGCCCAAGCGATGGGGGCTGATTTTGCATATATCGGCTCACCGTTCATTGCAACACATGAAGCCCGTGCTGCTGAAGCGTATAAGCAGGCAATCGTTGACAGTACGTCTGATGATATTGTTTATAGCAGTCTTTTCACTGGTGTTCATGGAAATTATCTGAAACCATCAATCCGAGCAGCAGGATTGGATCCTGACAACCTTCCTGAAAGTAATCCATCTAAGATGAATTTTGGAGAAAAGGCCGTGAAGCCGTGGAAGGATATTTGGGGAAGTGGTCAAGGCATCGGTGTTATTAAAGAGGTTACTAGTGCAGCTGAATTTGTAGACAAACTTTATAAGGAATATATTGAAGCAAGAGACAGTCTAATCAGCCGTAGTATAGTTAGAACGATCTGAGTCTGAAAACATTGTCCCATTCTAACATTTTATAGCCTTAATCATGATTAGCCGCACAGTGGTTTTACTTGTGTGGCTTTTTTTCTAAATAATAGCTATAAATTCATCTTCCAAATCGAATACTCCTTCCTCCACTAAAATGTTGAATATCAAATATTTTAGATAATCCTGTTCCTGTCATTGCAACTTCCTTTTTCTCTGCACCTTTGCTTCCGCATTTTATACAACCTTTTTCAGACATACTTGTTCTCCTCTCCAACACACCGATTTATTTGTACTTTAATATGGAGGCAACTTGAAAAAGTTTCAGTGAATAATTTTAAACATTGTCCCTCTTCAACTAACCTGCTCAGTAGCTCAATATTTGCTTCAATTTTAGATTAACACTAATAAATATGGAAAAAATCTTTTTCTCACCTACCTCTTTACCTTACAAAAAGTGAGCATTTCCCTTTTTAAAGGAACATCTGTTTGTGGAGGAAAGTTAGCTGTTATGATGATGTCTGGGTAATAATAAGTAAGTTACCGTTCGTTGCCTATTAAAAAAGCAAGGCCCGATTGGCCCTGCTTTTTATTTGACTATTACTTTTCCAACCATTCCCTCCTGTAAATGGTACCGACATATCAGATCATATGTACCGGTCTTGTTCGGTTTCACGGTAATGGTGTTTTCTTTTCCAGGCTGGACTTCGGCGTCAATTCCGAGCTTTTCCACTGTGAAGGTGTGCTTTTTCGTACCTTTGTTTTTCAATATCAACGTTGTCGTTCTTCCATTCGTAATAGTGATGACTTTCGGATTAAAGTAATCATCGTTCAACTCGACCTCAATCGTTTTCACTGACTCAATTGGCTGTGCTACGACGTCGGACTCGGCAAATACACTGAGTGGGCCTGGAGTTGTCACAATCATCGCAAGCAAAACGACCAAGCCAGTTAACCACTTTTTCACAGACATTCGCAATCCCTCCTTTCCTAAGACTATCTTTTTCCAATTCATAAAATATTATTACGTAAATCTATGTGTTTTATTGAAATGATTGAAAATAAATTCCCGTCTGTAGAATGACAATAAAGTTATTTAATTTTAAAACCTCAAACACACATACCCCGTCCTAATTTTAGGATGGGGGTAAAATAAAATTGTTTAATTTTTGATAAAAAATACTACACCAAACAAAAAATAACAATAAAATCGTTCAAAAATCTAAGTTTTATTCCATAATAGCGCCCTTTTCTTGAATAAGCCAGAAGCTTGTATATTGGAAAAAGTGAGTTATTAATAAGCTGCTAATCTAGTTAGGCTGCTTGCTAAAGTCTCTCTGAGCTCCCCTATAGCTTCCAATAAGATTTTGATATCCAGGAAGTTGGCTAGAAAGTAAAGCGCCAAAGCCTTCAACATCATTGCGCCAATCACGTTGTAACTCGCACGCAATGCTAAACCAGTTCAGAAGCTGCACCCCACCATGAGCCATACGCATTAATGCCGCATCCGCTACTTGTTTGCTAAATGTTCCAGAAGCATCAGTAGCAACAAATACTTCATAACCAGCGTTCACAGCGGAAAGGGCAGGAAATGCAACGCAAACATCTGTCACTACGCCAGCAATGATAAGTTGTTTTTTTCCAGTTTCTTCGATTGCTTTGACAAAATCTTCATTATCCCATGCGTTAATTTGTCCAGGACGAGCTATTTTTGGCGCGTCAGGAAAAAGTTCTACCAATTCCTGCATGAGTGGTCCGTTAGGCCCATTTTCAAAGCTTGTTGTTAAAATAACTGGTAAATCAAAAAACTTTGCGGTTTTAGCAAGAGCCATAACATTGTTCTTGAATTCATCAACACCATAGTCACGCACAAGGCCGGAAATAAGGCCGGTTTGATGATCCACTAAAAGAACGGCAGCATCATCTTTGTTAAGACGAGAATAGAAATCAGACATTTTAATGTCCTCCTTTAATTAAAGTTATCGAAGAAGATTCATAGATTGGAAAATGTATGTTAAACTCCTACGTTTGTTCCAATGTAACTGAACTGATTACTAGTATTCGTTTTTATAAACTCATTATGTGTCAGTAGTATTTATAAAAAATAAATGATTAATGAAGCTTGGACTTCTTCAATTAATCTAGAGCTGGAGTGTGATCAATCCAATGAATAAATTGGTGTAAATATTGCTGAAGATAACGTTTTGTTTGTTCGTCTGTAAGGACTTTCTGTTCAGAATCAATCTTTTTATGTACTTGGGAAATCAACACTTTTTGAAATGGAAGAACATGAACCTGCATGGCCTCTAGTATTTGTCTGATTTGCAATTGAGCAAAGGCAGTACCTAATCCCCCAGGAGTTGCACCAATTAGACCAACCGGTTTTCTGCTAAGAACAGCGGATTCCCGAGGTCTTGATGCCCAGTCCAATGCATTCTTTAATACGCCTGGAATTCCAGAATTGTACTCTGGACTTAAAATAATGATACCGTCAACGTCCTGGATAGCGGATTTAAATAATGTCACTGTTTCTGGAACGCTTATTTCTAAGTCTTCGTTGAACAAAGGAAGTTCATTAATTTCGATCCAGCGAAATTGATGGGAATCATCCAGCTCTGTTAATGATTGAGCAATGATTCGATTATAAGAGTTTTTACGTAAACTACCACAAATAAGGCCGATGGTTTTGGTCATCCAATTCCTCCTCGTTTGAAATCACTTTCATGTTACCATAATATTCCAAAATATAAGAAGCGACGTTATACCTAATTACAAATTTTTTATTTTAATGAAGTGTTTATTTCAAAAAAGTTAGAATAGTTTTAGGGATTTAAGGATATCTCTTTTGTTTTCTATTGCTTAACATAATAGTAGGGTTAAAAAAGTACTACATCTAATAAATCATGAATTCTAAAAGAATGAAATGAAACGAAATGCTTTTAATTATTTAACCAAAACCACCATGTTCCAAAGATATGGCAAATGGTTTATGTCATGTTTATTTTTTCTTCCAATTTTTGTATATTTATAACATACTATAAACTATAAAGAATTGGAGGGAGTGAAGAAATGGAAGAAAAGAAAGTGACGTGGTTAGAGCTCTTTTATGATTTGTTATTTGTGGCGGCGGTTGCGGCTGCGACTCATGTTTTACTTCATGTTGAAGATGGACATATCCATGCAGAGTATTTAGTAAAGTTTGTATTAATTTTTATTCCTATTTGGTGGGCTTGGGTAGGGCAAACCATATTTATTAACCGGTTTGGAAAAGATTTATTTCATCAACGTATCTTTTTGATCTTGCAAATGTTTTTTGTACTAATTATGACATCAAGTTTATCAGTTGATTTTGATCCTTATTATCTTTCTTTTTTAATTGGGTATATTGGCTTAAGAGCAGTAACTGCGATCCAATATCTTATTGTCCAGCGTATAGAAACGGGAGTTCGAAAACAAGCAGCCCTCTTTTTGGGAAAGTATTTTTGGATTGGAATCGTTATTTCATTATTCTCCGTCTTTTTTGATTCTTGGGTTCGATATGCTGTGTTGTATACGGGCATCCTTATTGATATCATTGTCCCGGTGCTTGGACGAAAGTGCTTAGAAAAGGTTCCGACAAATACGGCTCACCTATTAGAGCGATTTGGTTTATTTTCCATTATTCTCTTTGGGGAAGCGCTGATTAGCACTCTTGCGGTCATTCAGCCTACACAAGGAAATTGGGATTCAATAGGCTTTGCGATCATTTCATTTATCCTGATTATATCGATGTGGTGGCAATATTTCGATAACATGGAGAAGAAACTCGACAAGTCTATACAGACTTCCGGCCAAATCATTATTTACGGTCATCTGTTTATATTAATGTCTTTGAGCATGATCGCAGCATCTATCAGACTATTGTTTTTACATGAGGTCCATTACTCATTTATCTTATTTTTTGTTTTTGGATCTGTATTGCTCTATTTCCTGTCAACTACCTTTGTTTTCCATCAATATAGACATGTGCACCACCGATTGAAAATTTATCATTTAGGGTTATTTTTAGGAATTTTAGCCGTCTTTTTTATTATTAATTTGATTATTGTAGTACCAAATATTTTGATAATAGCTGAATTAACCTTGTTTTTTATTATCTTTACTAAATTAACAATTTCTAATAAAAAGCAACCGTCGACAAATGAGATTCATCCGAGAATAAAAAATGTTTAATGTTTAATAGGGGTTAATACATAAAAAAATACCGTCAATCCTTCTTGGATCAACCCATCTTTAGTTAAAATGGATTATGTGACAATTAATCAAGAGACCCTCCTGCTACTTAAACCAAGCACGTCTCCCCTTTTTCATCAAATCCGTGCTTAAAATCAAATGCAAAGGAGGAGGTCCATACTAAATATAATAGTTGCATCTCTTGAAAGCCTCCTCCCACTTCAGTTTTTTTATTTTACCACTTTAACGCTATAAGCCGCTAAAACATACTATAATAATCACTTCTTGTTCAACTGCCCGTTACTTTAAGTACATAATTTCACAATCTCCTTTAAAATTTAACATAAAGATCTAATTTTCTTTAAAGGAGTTGCTCCACAATATGGCCCTTAAATGAAAAATGAGCGCTTACCATTCAAGGATAGCGCCCTTTTCTGGAATAACCTATTCAATTTCCTAATGAAACGTCCCTTTATAGAGGGACTTGTTTTTTGTTTACTTCGCAATATATGTCAAATTTGAAATTCGCATTTCTTATTAAAGAATTGAGCCTTTTTGCGGAATAATAAAAGCAACCCAGATCCGGTTGCTCTATGTAACAATAAAATGATTATTTAAATAAACCCAATTCTGCGGTGCTGGCAGGTTCAATTGCCAGTACGTTACACCTAACAATTGATATTGATCGACTAAATTGTATTTTTCCTGATAACTCCTAATATCTTCAAACCAAACGATATGTTTTTCCGTTTCCTTCCAATGTTGATACCATGGTGAGGCAGCTACCTGATTAAATTCAATCACTGTGTTAGCAGAGATTGCCTGGTTTTGTGCACCATTAACTGATAAAGCCGTGGTCGTATTATCGATTACTCTCCAATCATATCCATACAAAGGAAAAGCAATTTGTACCTTACGAGAATCAATCAAACTTGTTGCATACCGGACAATCTGATCCATCCACCACAACGGGGCTACCGGATTGGGCGGACCGCCTGGATATCCATAATCAATTGTCATAACAGCTACCACGTCTGCAATCGCTCCAATTGACTGATAGTCATAAGCTCCTACGATCCGATTCGTTGGAAGGTCTTCTGTTTTTGCATGTACATTAACATGTAGAATGCGCGGACCAAGAGCAGCTTTTAATTCGTTCAAAAATGCATTAAACTCTCTCCTTCGTGCAGGAGGAATAAATTCAATATCCAGTGAAACTCCGTCATATTCTTTTTCATTAACAAACCGTAATAAACTATCAATTAAATTTCTCCGATAAACTGGATTAGCAAACACGTTCCCGGCTAATTCCGCATCAAAACCCTCGGATGTAAAGTTACGAATCATTAAAAGAGGTGTGACACCCAGCTTGTTGCTTTCCCTAACTACCTCTGTATCATCCAATAACACATAGGCATAGCCTTGTGCGGTGAACGAATAAGATACAACTGCTATATACGTAAGCGAATTAGATAAAGTCCGAAGAATTGTTAAAGCGGATTGTGGTGAGTATGGAATAATAAATCCTAGCGTTTCTATTTGGGGTTTCAACGGTGTTGGAATCAGGAGCCTTTGGCCAATATATAATTGACTCGGATCTATCCTTGGATTTGCTTGTAATATAGCTTCTATCGTGGTATTAAAACGATTAGCCAGCTGCCAAAACATATCTCCTGCTTTGACCATATAAGGTCTTATCTGAACAATAGCTTCGTCCGGAATGTAAAGCCCTAGACCAGGTATGATGGCATTCGCAGAAGGCAAACCATTCACTTCAACAATAGTAGAAACCGGAACCTGATATTGATTTGCAATTTGCCATAAGGATTCCCCCTTTTGGACAACATGAACGGTCATTCGTTTCACCCCTTGTTCCTAGTATATGGTCTTGAATTCATTAAATAGTACCTAAAAACTTAGGATTCCCATAGAGAATGCAAAGGAATGTTTGTTTAAAAGAAAAAAGAGAGGAGAAACATGGCAGGCCTAGGGATTCGCTCCTGATATATTTATTCAAAACCTATATTTCAACAATTCACATCGTTATTTGAATAAAAAAACGATCCAACCCATATTAAAGAATTAGAAGAAGAGGTAGGAAAACCTTTATTTGATCGGCTAGGGAAGAAAGTCGTGTTAACTCACTACGGAAATGAATTTTTGTCTTATGCCATCAAAATCATTGACCTTTATTCCCAAGCGTTAAATACAAATGAAGAACCTACAGGTAATCTTACTATTGGTATATCGGAATCATTGACAATAGGTCGTACTATAGTGTTCTTTTTTCCCTTTTTATTAAACTTTCTTATTCAACTAAAGGAAAATGCTACCGCAAGGGCTGTTGACAAACTAAGTTTTTAATAAAGAAGCTGATAAATTTTGAAAAAAGTAGTCTTTTAGATGAAGTCACATAATTAAAACAAAATAAATAAAAAAGCAACGACATCACTATCGCTGCTTTTTTGTGCATATTATTGCTCTGTTAAAATAACCGGACCGTCTTTCGTAATAACAAGTGTATGTTCATATTGAGCCGATAATTTACCATCAGCCGTTCTTGCTGTCCATCCATCTGAATCCATCTTCATATGCCATGTTCCAGCGTTTAGCATTGGCTCAATTGTGATAACCATTCCTTCTTTTAAACGTGTGCCTTTTCCTGGTTTACCGTAATGCAGCACCATTGGCTCTTCGTGCATCGTTTTTCCGATACCATGTCCAGTGAAATCACGTACAACAGAGAACCCTTCCGCTTCAGCAAAAGATTGAATCGCATGCCCAATATCGCCTAAACGATTACCTACCGTTGCAGCTGCAATTCCACGGTACATAGACTCTTTTGTTACATCTAATAGTCGCTGTGTTTCTGGAGCAACTTCGCCAACTGCATAAGACCATGCTGAATCCGCTAAACCACCATTTAAGTTGACAACCATATCAATCGTTACAATATCGCCTTCTTTTAACGGAGTTTTAGAAGGAAAACCGTGACAAATAACATCATTTACTGATGCACAAGTCGCATATTTATACCCTTGATATCCTTTTTGTTCCGGCGTTGCCCCATGTTCTGCTAGAAATTTCTCAACAAACTCTTCGATTTCCCAAGTTGTAATTCCTGGTTTAATCATTTTAGCAATTTCTCTATGTGTCGCTGCAAGCAATTTACCCGCTTCCGCCATTAATTGAATTTCACGTTCGCTTTTTAATGTAATCATTTAAAATCCTCTTTCATCTAAAATCTTTAAATACAAATCCTCTATTATCATATGCTTTTTTGCAGGTGAAAATCAATACAAAAACCCGTTAAAATCACCGGGTTAAGTATGTAAAAGTTTATTTTAGATTTGTTATGAGGTGAAGACGCAAATTTTATGAACTTAGAATATTGATAAAACTCCCTCTGTTCATGACAGCCGATAACTATACTTTAGCTCTGTCAAATACTGTACGACCTGCAACGACTGTTTTCACAGCTTTTGCAGTTAGCATATCTTCTGACGTTCCATCAAATAAATCACGATCAAAAATAGAAAAATCTGCAACATAACCTGGTTTAATATACCCGCGCTCATGTTCTTTACAAATAGCTTTTGCACTGCCAATTGTATAGAGTTGGACAGCTTGAAAGCGAGACAACTTTTCTTCTGGTATGTAACCATCATGGTCTGCATATGGTTTTTTTCGTTCTACAGCTGCATAAATAGAAGTAAGCGGATTAATATCTTCTATTGGTGCATCTGTCCCAGCTGCACACATCAAGCCACGATTAATTAGTTTTTTCCATGGATAAGCCCAGTCTAGTCGGTCTTCACCGAGTCGATTGATAGCCCATGGGAAATCAGATGGTACAAATGCGGGTTGAATATCTAAAACAACCGGTATTTTTTCCATTCTTTCTACTAAATCTTCACGTAAAACACAACAATGAATTAAGCGGTCTCTTTTACCGCTCGTTAATGGATATTTTTCAAGTACATTGAGTGCTTGTTCTACTCCTGCGTCACCAATCATATGTACAGCAACAGGTTCATCATACTTGCGTGCTAGTTTAACTAATTCTTCTAATTCTTCATCGGTTTGAATGAATAATCCTTGATTATCTGGTTGATCAGAATAAGGTTTAGATAATGCTGCCGTAGAACCGCCTAACGCACCATCAGCAAAGATTTTCATAGCACCTGGTTCAATAAAGGGTTCATCAAATTTCGCCTTCGCTTCCATCATTTCTTCAAATACTACATTATGGCGTAGCAATGTTACTCTGAAATGATGTTTTTCTCCCACTACTCGATGATAAGCCGTTAATGGATTAGTAAATTTCCCAAAATAGTGCATGTCCTCAGTATGGCCGCCAGTTAAACCATATGAAAGCATATCATCAATGGCAAGATTAAGAGAATCAGTTAAAGACTCGATATACGCCTCACCTTCTTTTGGTATAGCATCAGTTACAGCATTCATTGCTAAGTCGTATAAAAGACCATTTAATCTTCCCTCAGCATTTCGTCCAATTTCACCGCCTGCCGGGGATTCGCTATCTTCAAAGATGCCGCCTGCTTCAAGTGCTGCTGTATTTCCCAAAATCATATGATGGCAAACTCTTGTTAAAAGAATCGGTTCTTTACGAATCGCATCCAGCTCCCCTTTTGTGGGAATTTGTTGATCAGCAAAATTATTTTCGTTCCATCCTTCGCCAAATAACCATTGATCAGAGGGTGTAGTTTTAGCTGCTTCTTTTACCATTTCTAGCATTTCCTCGGCTGAAGCGGCCTTTGTTAAATCTAATCGGATTAACTTTTCACCTTGAAATATCATATGAAGATGGCTATCAACAAAACCTGGATACATAACAGCACCTTGTAGATTGACCTTCTCATCTGCCTGTGCAATTAGCTCATGGAGTGTTCCTACTGCGATAATTTTGTCATCTTCAACAAGGACCGCCTCTACAGTTTCATTTTCTTTCTCCATTGTATAAATTTTTCCGCCATACCAAAGTTGTTTCATAAAAAAGGTTCCTTTCTCTGTGAATTGATATACAATTCTATCCGTTATCAAAAGGCATCAAAAAATATTTTGATGCCTTTTGAATTCAAACTATTTAATTTTAAAATGTTCAAATTCCTATATTCATTATTATACTACTACCTTTCTTTTAATAAACTACAACAATCTTTGCTATATAAAAAAGGGAACACCTGCTAAATCAGGAAGTTCCCTTTTTATGTTTTTTCAACTGACAACTGTTACATTAGCTATAGAAGTTGCATTGAATGAATAGTGGCTACCAGCCTACAACCAAAAATTTCGTATTCGCAGTACTAAAAAGACAAAAGTATAATAAAACTCCAGAATTAATAATAGCTTCTAGACAACCTAACCGTTATAAACACTAGCACATGTTCCAGGTTTTGGTTCATAAAAACAATGGTCTTTAAATTGACCAGTGTGAGGTTGATCATACCATGTTGGAGGGCATGGAGCATGTGGATTAAAATACCAAAGAGCATATTTAGCCGGATGCTGTCTCCAGTGCTTCAAATTCTGTTCTGCTAATCTTCTTTCAATACCTCTCGCTCTTTGATAAAATACATTCCCTTTTTGAACAGCTTCAAAAGAATAATTTCCTCCTTGTACTTGATAAATGACTTGTGGAATTGTTCTTAAACCTTTAAAGTCTAAACAATTAGCTACAAGACGATTCACAATTACATTTCCAACATATAACATTCCTTGTGGTCCTTCACCTTCGGCTTCTGCTCTCATCATCCTTGCCATTAAGTCAACGTCTGAACTTCGGTAGCTTGCTCTTGCCATTTTTTTCACCTCAAAAATATAGTATGAAAAAAAGCCTACATTGATGTCATTGTTTATCAAATAAGAATGCTTAGTTTTTAAAGCTTACAGTTTTAAGTAAGATGAAAACGATGGCATTCTTTTTTATACTATTGAATCCAAATGGTACTTATTGAACATTACATAGAGCTTTGAAATCTAAGGTGGTGTGTTTTACTGCGAAGGATGACAGAAACATTCCAAGATATGATCATTCACCATGCCCACTGCTTGCATATAGGAATAACAAATGGTACTTCCTACAAATTTAAATCCATCTCTTTTTAACTGTTTGCTCATTTTATCACTTATTTCATTTGAAGTAGGTACATCTTTTGCTGTCCCCCAATTGTTTATAATTGGCTTATTATCTACAAAACTCCATATATAACGAGAAAATGAACCATATTCTTGTTGAATTCTCAAGAATGCCTTTGCATTCGTTACAACGCTATAAATTTTCATTTTATTGCGAATAATCCCCTGATTTTCTATTAATGATTGCAATTTTTCGTCTGTATATTGAACAATTTTCTCCGCTTCAAATTGATTAAAGGCATTTCGATAATTTTCCCTTTTTTGCAAAACTGTCCACCAACTGAGCCCAGCTTGTGCTCCTTCTAAGCATAGCATTTCAAATAATATCCTATCATCATAGACAGGTACTCCCCATTCTTTATCATGATATTCCATATATAAAGGCTCTTTAGTTTTTACCCACATACATCGTTTCATCATTTGCAGCACCGTCCTTTTTCTATCTTTTTTCACTTTTCATTTCGCCTTGAATTTATGAACCTGAAACTGTTTTTTATCAACCTTTATTTAAATTCTACACGTTGTAGCTTTAAAATAAAGGTCAATCGAAATAATGCCCTTCACCTTGATAAACGAACAAATTGCAGGATTACTCAAAAAAAGTTCTATTCACGTCCCAATTGAAACTCCATCTAATAACTTATAATCAGGTAATTCGATTGATTGGCCAGCAGTATTCATGGTTCAAGTCAAAAAATTCTATACATAAATTGATTATGATATAATTCTAAATGGAACAATATAACAACTACCAACGGTATAATCATACAGCTTTCCTGAATCATCAACAATATAAATTTGATAGAGAGAAGGTTGAGTCATGGAGTATGTGAAGCTCGGGAAGACAGGGATGGATGTTTCGCGGATTGCGCTTGGGTGTATGAGTTACGGCGATCCTAAAAGCGGTGTTCATACGTGGACACTGAATGAAGAACAAAGCCGGCCATTTATTAAGAAGGCTCTTGAGCTGGGGATTAATTTTTTTGATACGGCTAATATTTATCAAGGCGGAACGAGTGAAGAGATTGTAGGCAGAGCATTGAAGGAATATGCAAATCGCGATGAAATCGTCATTGCTACTAAGGTCCATGGGACGATGCGTAAGGGGCCAAATGGTTCCGGTTTATCACGCAAAGCGATTATGACAGAAATTGATCACAGTCTTCGTCGTCTAGGAACTGATTATGTGGATCTTTATCAAATACATCGCTGGGACTATAACACACCAATCGAAGAAACAATGGAAGCTCTTCACGATGTTGTCAAAGCCGGCAAAGCTCGTTATATTGGGGCTTCTTCTATGTATACATGGCAATTCCAAAAAGCTCTTTACACAGCAGAGCGCCATGGCTGGACACGGTTTGTGAGTATGCAAAATCACTTGAATTTGTTATACCGGGAAGAAGAACGAGAAATGCTTCCTTTTTGCCGTGAAGAGAAAATTGGCGTAATTCCGTGGAGTCCTTTGGCGCGCGGACGACTGACGAGAGATTGGGAAGAGACAAGCACACGTTCAGAACGCGATGAATTTGGCAAAACGCTTTATACAGCGACAGTGGAAGCTGACCGAAAAGTCGTGAAAGCCGTTAAAGAAATTGCTGAAAGACGGGAAGTTCCACGGGCTCAAATTGCTTTAGCATGGATTTTGCAAAAACAGCCGGTAACTGCCCCTATTATCGGAGCAACTAAACTCCATCATTTAACAGATGCTGTCGCTGCTTTGGAGATTAAATTAACGCCTGAAGAGATTCAAAAACTTGAGGAACCATATGTCCCTCATCCGGTAGCGGGCTTTAAGTAATAAAACAAAACCATCATTCTTTTGGAGTAATCTATTTTCCAAGCATTCAGCTCGAAAGGATATGAAAAAACCGTTCCCTTGCTTCTTCTATTCTATTTAATTGTTTTACTTTCAAATGTAAAAAACGACCAGCTACATAATCGTAATCGGTCGTTTTTCTTTTTTACTATTATATAGATGCTTATGTATTTTCAAGTAAATAACTTTTCATGTTATTTTTTGTTCCTATTATAAATGAGTCACTAGATTCTTTTGGCTTAACACTAATAATCACGTCAATTCTTGAATCCTCAAGTATTTTAACGCCATTCCCTGAAACAATAGGATTGGCGTCTGTCTGATTTTTGATTGCGTGCGCATTATGTAAGGCGTAGAATTCATGACTAGTCATTGCAACAAGTATCCTCATCTCTCATGTGACCGGACCGATTTATTTTTGTTTCAAGGTATTTTTCATTATACTCTGATACATCACCCCATAACGGTTCTCTTCCTGATACAGATAAGCCAGAGTTTTTTAGGGCGTCTAATTTTTTAGGGTTGTTGGTTATAAGAGTAACAGGTTTGCTTCTTAATGCTTTTAAAACTTGTATAGCATCACTATAATTTCTTGAATCATCGACAAAACCAAGCGCTTGATTTGCATCCACTGTGTCATAACCATTTTCCTGAAGGATATAAGCCATAGCTTTACTGAATAAACCAATACCTCTTCCTTCATGATTGGCTAAATAAAATAATGCACCAGTGCCATGTTCAACAATCATTTTCATCGATTGTTTTAATTGAAACCCACAATCACACCGCTTGCTTCCAAATATATCTCCTGTATGACAAATCGAATGCATACGAATAATCGCCTCATCGCCGTATTGAAAGTCGCCATAGGCGAGGATACTCGATTGTTGGAATTCGGCTAAATTGACAGAGGATAACTTGTTAATAATTCTTTCAAAATTCTCTGTTACTTCATCACAATTCAGCCAGCAATACCATTTAAATTCAACAGTTTCTCCGTACAAATTAACAGGCAGTTTGATTGGTCCGACTAAATAAATAGCTCCCTTTTCCGTTTTTATTAGTTGAATTTTATCTTCTAAAATAGAAAGAACTTTCAAATCCAATTTAGTCTCTGCCATAAAATCACTCCTTTTGTTTTTGTTTGTTTCAATTTTGCACTCTTGGATTGACGAGAGAATGTGTTCTGTCACTTCTTTTACCGTGGCAGATGTATATTTCCCTCAACTTCTACCACACCTCTTCTATTGCTTCCTGCGTAAGTCTCCCCATTAACAGTTTCTTGGATTGCTTCTTGCTGTTCTGCATTCGTATTCTCGATAACTGTTTCTTCACTTGTGATCTGTTTAGTTTCTTGTGTTTGGTTTACTTTCGTTTCCTCCTGTGTGTTATCACTAAGGTTATCAAAAGCATTACTTAAATGGCTTTTCTTTGTCATATTCAAACATCTCCTTCACTAAATTAAAGAAGCACTCACAATTGGAGTATTGTAATTAGTCCAGACAATCAGCTTGCCTTCATAAGCAGTGTTTTTAGAAAGGAATTAACTTTTCCATTTTGGGTCCACTTTAAGGCTCACCAAATACCAAGATTTGAATAGGTGTAGTTTTTCCTTTCCTATCGTTTCTAATCCACAAGCCTAGATAATAAAAAAAGTTGTGTCCGATTGAATTAATATTTAATCGGACACAACTCCTTTTATAATAACTTTATTACCACACCTGAAATAACTTAATTATTCTTAAACAACAAAAAAAGCTGATTATAAAATCAGCTTTTTCACTACTACATTCTTTTAGCTCCTAAATATCTTTCTTTCCAATAACTATTATTCATAGAGGTAATACTCACACCTTTTGATGAAGAACTATGAATAAATTGATCATTTCCTATGTATATACCCGCATGTGAAGCACCCGGTTTATAAGTTTCAAAGAAAACTACATCGCCAACTTTTGGAGTCGAAACCTTTGTTCCCTTTTTATAAATCTCTGCAACGGTTCTTGGGAGAGTAGTGTTTGAACCTTCTTTAAATACATAGGTTAGAAATCCACTACAATCAAATCCTTTCGGTGTGCTCCCTCCCCAGACATACGGCACATTTAAATATTTTTTAGCCTCTTTCACCAGCTCAGCCGAAGAACTTCCTCCCACGCTGGCAGTTTTTACTGTTTGCTTTTTAATACCTAACGCTTTATATGTTTTAGCACCTACAATGCCATCTGCTTTTAAACCTTTAGCTTTTTGGAACTTCACTACTGCTTTTTTTGTAACTGTTCCAAAATAGGTAGTCGTTTTTTTATTTGTAAAGTAGCCTTTGCTTTTTAAAACTTGTTGTAATTGTTTCACTTCAGTATGAGTCATTCCACTTTTTAGTGTTCTATCCCCTAATGCCGCTTCGCTCACGATCGGGTTTGAAAGCATCAACCCTGTCACAACAAATGCTGCGATAATTTTTTTCATATTTTTTCCCCCGAACCCTCTTTTTTCACATATTACCACGCTGAAGTAACACCCGTATTTAATTCATATAACAAATACATTACAAAAAATGCACAAAAAGTGTGCAGAATAGACACTATTCGATAATTAAGATAACAAATTCAGCAATTTTGCTACTCATTTGTTTTATCCTAAACTGAATTTCTTTTTATACCATAAGGGAGATTCATGTTAAGGGGATTCGTTATACATCATGTATGTAGTATAAAATTAGAAGGTTACTCATTTAGTCATACAAACAAATCGATTATTACTAACCATCGTTGAAGTTTAATATTGTTTTGTGAAAAATTTGATTATATTCTACTTGTTTTGTTCAATAATCGCTCCTGATTATTGAACAAGAAAAAATCCTACATTTACTACAGTAGGATTTTTGAGCAAACTTTTATAAATTCCCCCTCTTTATCTAAAAACTGCATATAAGCAGTTCATCTTTCTTATAAATGGTTTAACTTTGTTCTTATTGGGAATTGTTTACAAATTATCAGTTGTTCATTTGGATAAAAATACAAATTTCAGTTTCAACTTTTATCTAGGATATATTTAATCAAATATTCTGCGTCTACTCCGACCCCTTGAAGAAGTGCAGAGCCTCTACTATATTGCCACGGCAATCCTAAAAAATGTAATCCATCTATTGATGTAATACCTCTTTGATGAATTGGGTGACTCTTTTCGTCCAAAACCTCAGCTATATCAATCCATCTATAATCAGATACAAAACCTGTTGACCATATCACATTATTAACGTGTACTTCACTATTGTCTTCAAAAATAATATTGTCATTTTGTATTGATATAGTTGGTGGCTTTAATATTACTTTTCCACTCTTTATTAGGGATTTAAGTTCAAATCCAAAAATGGGGTCAGGGTTATTTTTTATGTACTGACCTACTTTAGTATTCACACTTGCTCTATATATGCCCAGTTTATCAAACCACCAGAAAATGCTTTTGTTCATTACATTTTGTGGTAAAAACTTCATTTTATGATTAACTGATAAATAAGTTTCTCTTTCTTTTGATAATTCAACTGCAATTTGTGCTCCTGAATTTCCTCCCCCCACTACTAATACAGGTCCATCTCTTAGTTGCTTTGAATTTTTATATTGAGACGAATGAAGCTGCAAAACATTATTAGACAGTGTTTTCGCAAACTCTGGAACAAATGGGTTCTGAAAGGGTCCGGTTGCTATAACTACATTTTCAGCTAGTATTTCTCCTTTATCAGTTAAGATTCGAAAGCTATCCTCATCTTTATATAAACCTTGAACTGTAGTTCTTAGCTTTACAGGAAGGCTAAACGTTTCAGCGTAAAAAGATAAATACTTGGCTATTTCATCTTTTGTGGGGTAAACACTCTGATTGCCTTCTAAAGCTAGTCCGGGTAATGAACTATAAGAGCGCGGGGTAAATAACTTAAGAGAATCATATCTATTTTTCCAAACTGCCCCTATCTCTTCTCCTTTATCGAGAATTAAAAAAGATAAATCCGTTTGTTGTAAGTAATATCCCATTGAAAGTCCAGCTTGCCCTGCACCGATAATGATTACATCATACTTCATTAGTATCACTTCCATTATTTATTGAATTATTAACTTCGATATGTTAAATAATAAAAGCTAATATATTAATTAATGAGAAAACAATAATATGATTTTGCATTTTATTGAATGCTTACCATTAATGATAAATAAAAAGCTACCACACATAATACACTCATTGAAAAACCTAATAGGATAGATGCTCTCTTTATATATGAAAATATGGTTACTCCCAAGAATGATAAAGCTAGTATCAATAACATTACACTGTTTAATTCAAGACCTAGAACAATTACTAAATCCCGTGTTATATTCCCTTGATAAAATAGGTCAAATAATTTAGATACTCCCGATGATGCTATGGTTGTTTTAATATCATGTGGTGGTTCTTGTTGCCCTAATACAGCCGTTGCGGAAAAAATAAGAAAAACTACTAAACTTTCAGCTTTCGTCCAACGTATTGGATCAAAATTCTCATTATTTTTTAGTTTTCTTCTAATCAAAACACTATTGATAAAAGCAAATGTTATTAAAGGTATAAGGAGCAGATGCTTAATTAAAAGTGCTTGACCATAAGGAAGAATCCAAGAATTTGTATAATCTTTATAATCGATCACCACAGTCATTAAGAATAGTCCTGTGATCACAGTTATTAGAAAACACATCATTGCTACAGGCGTAAACCACCTTAAGAAATTCAGCCAATTTGAATAATTTCTTGAAAACCAACTAACTACAATTAGGATTCCTACCCAAATAGTAATAGCAAGAAAGTGAATAGTATGTATAAGGAATCCATTCCATTTCTCTATAGAACTGGCGTGGCTAGACCACCCTAATGCAAGAATTAACATAAACGTAATAAACATTCCAAAATATGCATATAGTGACCTCTTTCGGTAATCAAACCAAACAATATAAATAAACAATACATTTGAAACAAGATAAGTGAAAATACACGCTTTTCCCACTTCAAAGGTGAAAAGTACCAATTTAAATGTTTGTAAAAATCCAATATCTTGGTAAAGATATAGACTGATTTGTAAAACGGGGATAAATGAGAATATTGCAATCCCGGCCGTTGCAGCCATTAAAACACCTTTAGGTACGTTAAAATCGGATCTATATGAACTTGGTACAATTTGCAGAAGAAAACTACCTATAAGCAGAGAGAAACAAAGATATAATAATGGTTCGCTGATGATTCCCATAAACACCATTTATTATTTCTTCCTCCTCATTAGCCAAAAGACACTTCCAACAACTATTACAAATAAAATGCCTATAATTGAGGGAATTAAATATGAAGGCACGTTGCTTTGTTTAACATCCTGTTTTGGCTGTTCAGTGGAGTTTTCTTGATTATCTTCTCCCTGTTTTTGTTCCTTTTTTTCAGTTTCAACCATATTTTCATTAGAATCCTCTTTCATAGGTACGTCTACAGTAAAAGAAAAAGACCCTTCTATTGGGTGTCCATCTGCCCCGATGATTGACCAGTCAACTTTATAATTTCCATTGTCTAAAGGTTGCAAGAAAGTAGCCCACATTTCATCCTCCTCTATTACAAAGTTTCCAAGTGCAATAGATTCCCCGTTTGAATTTGAAACATGAATCTTACTTGTCTGTTCAACTTTTGTTCCAAAAATTAATGTTAACTCCTGTATGGGTTCTGTTATTACTTCACCATCTTTAGGGGTTGATTCTTTTAGAGAAGTGTGTGCTAGTGCTTGATTTGAAAATAAAACAAATACAAATAATGAGAATAATAAGACTTTTTTAATCATTTTGGACTCCTTATACTTAGTTAAATTTTTAATGGTTTGACACACATATTAGACATTGCTAATATGATAATAACAAAACATATTAGTGGTGTCTAATATGTAAGGAGGAAATATATGCAAACTATTGATATCGATATGAAAGTTAAACTAATTCATGGATTTTCTAATAAAACAAGGCTTCAAATTCTTGAATGTATAAAAGACGAAGAAAAAACGGTATCCCAGATTGTAGAAGAGATTAATGGAAATCAATCGAATATTTCACAACATCTTGCGTGTTTAAAAGGCTGTGGAATTATCGTGGGGAGGAATGAAGGGAAATATTGCTATTATAGTTTGCGTAATCAACATATAAGAGATTTATTAACGATGTTCGATACCGTTCTTGAAGATGTTCAAAATGATGTTGCATGTTGCGATCGTCATGTAGATTAGGAGTGTTCAAAATGGCTGACAAATGTTGTGGCTCAAATAAAACGACTGAAAATAGAGGGGAAAGTTGTTGCAGTTCTTCCGATAAATTAAATGTAAAACAAGAAAATTCAAGTTGTTGTAACAGTAACAAAGATTCAGTAAATAGCTTTAATTCAATACCAATTTTAATTCAAGAAAAAACGGGTTGCTGTAGCAGCAGCTCATCGACTGGAGCAGTTAATGAACTAGAAAAGGTAAGCTGTTGCAGCACTCCCCTTCCTAGTGAACATAAGCATGAAACTAATACTTGTTGTAGCAGTAAAACAACCATTAAAGAAGATAAGAATCCAGTGAAAACAAGCTGTTGTAGTAGTAATGAACAACAGACAGGAGAGACAATTTCAAACTCTCTTTCTTCTGGAGAGAAAATATCATATAGAGTTCATGGAATGGATTGTGCTGCTTGTGCAATTACCATTGAAAAAGGTTTAAGTAAACTAAAAGATATAAATGAGGTAAAGGTTAATTTCAGTACAGCGAAAATGCAGGTGGCTGCAAGTAATACTGATGCTTTTATTCCGATTGAAAGTGAAATTAAAAAACTTGGATATTCTGCGGAGCTATTAAATCAAAACGGGGCTATAAAAACATTTAATATTGAAGGAATGGACTGTAGTAGTTGTGCTAAGAGCATAGAAAATCACTTAAATACCATTCCAGCCGTTAAAAGTGTCAACGTTAATTTCTCTACTGGAAAAATGAAAATTGAACATTCCAATAGTGCCGAAGATATCATGACTGAGGTTTCTAAAATCGGGTATAAAGCTTCATTACAATCAAATAAGAAATCAATACAGACTCACAAAAATAAAAAAGAAAATGGTTTAGTCATCTTGTCTGGTGTACTAATATCTCTTGGTTTTATCGGTTCATTTAATGGAATTTCTCCATTGATGTCCACACTCCTATACGCAATTGCAATGGTGATAAGTGGGTATAAGCCAGTTAAAAGTGCATTCTATGCAATCAAAAGTCGGTCACTAGATATGAATGTTCTAATGTCTGCTGCAGCTATTGGAGCTGCACTTATAGGGGAATGGCTTGAAGGTGCTACTGTTGTTTGGTTATTCGCAATCGGTAACTTGCTACAAACCAAATCGATTGAACGCACAAGGAATTCGATTCGTAACCTTATGGATCTCGCTCCTGCTGAAGCTTGGGTCAGTGTTGGTTCAGAGATAATTAAAAGACCAGTTGAAGAAATAATAATTGGCGATATTATCATTGTTAAACCGGGTGATAAAATTCCATTAGATGGTGAAATTATTCATGGGGAATCCAGTGTCAATCAGGCTCCTATTACTGGAGAGTCGATTCCTGTAGATAAGGAAATAGGTGATACCGTATACGCAGGAACGATAAATGAACATGGTTCCCTTGAGATTCGGGTCACTAAGTTAGTTGAAGATACGACCATATCAAAAATTATTCATTTGGTCGAAGAGGCCCAAGAACAAAAAGCGCCAACTGAAGCATTTGTAGATAAATTCGCAAGTATTTATACACCTATTGTATTTATTTTAGCATTGGCAATTATGGTGCTACCTCCACTACTTGGATTTGGTACTTGGGGAGAGTGGTTTTATAAAGGGCTGGAACTATTAGTTGTAGCTTGTCCTTGCGCTTTAGTCATTTCTACTCCTGTTGCCATCGTATCAGCTATTGGGAACGCTGCGAAGAATGGAGTCTTAATTAAAGGTGGAACGTTTTTAGAAAAAGCAGGTGCCATCACGGCCATTGCATTTGATAAAACAGGTACTTTGACTGAAGGAAAACCTAAAGTTTCGGAAATCAAAACGTTAAACGGATCTGAAGAAGAATTACTTTCAATAGCATTAACTTTAGAAGATTATTCAACACATCCTATTGCACAAGCGATTGTGGGATATGCCAGTAAAAAAGGAATACGACCTAAAAATGGGGAGTTATTTAAAAGTATCGTAGGAAAAGGTGTTCAAGCGACTATTCAAGATGATATTTTTTACGCTGGGAATCTAAGATTATTCGAAGAACTTAATGTTTCTTTAGAGGATGTAAAAAAACATGTTCAAGAAATACAGAGCAAAGGAAAAACAGTAGTTATCGTCGGAACACAAAATCAAATTATTGGGATTATTGCTGTTTCTGATACAATCCGTGAAACTTCAGCGTCAGCTTTAAAAGCATTAAAACAAAGTGGAGTTAACCAAACGGTCATGTTAACCGGAGATAATGAAGGAACTGCAAAAATGATTGCTTCCGAAGCAAATGTGAATCGCTATTTCGCAGAATTATTGCCAGAGGATAAAGTAGATGCTATTAAGAAATTACAAAATGAAGGACACAAAGTAGCTATGGTTGGAGACGGTATTAATGATGCCCCAGCACTTGCAACAGCAGATTTAGGTATCGCTATGGGTGGCGCGGGAACGGATACCGCAATGGAAACGGCAGATATTGTTTTAATGGCGGATAATCTTGACAAACTTCCTCATACAATGAAGTTAAGTAGAAAAGCCTTAACGATTATTAAACAAAATATTTGGTTCTCCATCATTATTAAAGTCATCGCACTAGTCTTAATCTTTCCGGGGTGGCTTACACTTTGGATGGCTGTATTAAGTGACACAGGTGCTGCCTTAATTGTTATTTTAAATGCAATAAGATTGTTAAAATTTAAAGAATAGATGCTAATGAGATGTTTCTGAATAGAGACATCTCATTTTTTACAAAAAGGAATTTTTATTGCACTAACCTGCCTTCTTTCAATAAGTCTTATTCCATTAAAAATCCCTAGGACACCACTCAGTCCTAACAGCACTAGCTTAAATCATATATCATTGCTGGGTATTAAAGACAGCAGAAAGACAACTAAAGTGATTATCATACGTAATTCCTCCAAGTGCTGAGCTACTCGCATATGATAATCACTCCAGAAAAAAGAAGATGTAAGACAAAGCCTACACCTTCTTTTAATCTAATTGGCTAATTAATCCTTGTTTTTAGATGGTTCTGTATTTGCGTCATCTACCACAAGATCTCTAGTAGACTTTTTAAATTCTCTTAATGTTGAGCCAAATGCTCTTCCGATTTCCGGTAACTTAGAAGGACCAAAAATTATAAGAACGATTATTAAAGTTAGTATCAACCCTGGTATTCCAATATTTTGAAGCATAATTCCCCCTCCTAATCATTAAATCTTGTAATTCCATTTATACGCTTATCATCATTTCAAAATAGCTTCAGCAAAAAAGTTGTTTAGATTAATATTCTTACCAAGTTTTTAAACGTCTACAATCATTTAATGCCACCCTTAAAACTTAACAAAAAATGCAGTAAAGTACATGATTAACATTCCAATGGCGAATCCAGAAAGATTTAACCATGAGACAGATGGTTCCTTATGTGTTCGATGATCTTCAATAAGCATTTTTGTAATGACATAAATTACTTGTAAAATGGCCCCTGCTCCAATTCCTAAGAATAAAGCACCCCATATTGGCGAGAAAATGAAACCACCAAACCAAGTACCAAGAATGGCAGGTGCACCAGCAATTGTTCCGAGAATTAAGAAGTCCTTTATACTTGGCTTGGTTTTTAAAAGGGGAGCAGCTATCCCAATCCCTTCTGTAATATTGTGCAGGGTAAAGCCAATAATTAAAAATGTTCCTAATGCAGCTTCACCTAGAGCAAAAGAAGATCCAATCGCCAATCCTTCCCCAAAGTTATGAAGCCCAATTCCTGTAGCCATTAGAAGGGCTAATTTAAAAGGTGAAAAGCCTTTGGACTCCTGTCTTTTATGCTGATACTGATCAAATCCGATTAATAGCAAGAAGGTTAGCGCAGCTCCGATTATGACCACCATATTTCCTTGAAAGACGGAAGGAGCTTCAGCACCAATCTCAAACCCATCAGCAAGTGTTCCAACAAATAGGAATAATAAAAGTCCGACAGTCAGTGCGAGGATAGCATTAATCCATTTCCGCTTAAAATGCTTCATAAATGGATACCACAATAATCCTAGAGTAATAGGGACAATTCCGACATAAAAACCGATAAAGCCATAGTTTAAAAAGTTGCTCCAGCTAGCTTCAGGAGTCAAAGTTGCCGCTGCAATTGCCCCTTCTGTTACAATGCCATTTTCAGTGATAATTTTAATGACATGTGGATCTCCCTCAACCCATGGATAGGGAATTGCTAGTTTTCCATCTTCAAACCGTTTAAGCGTAGGGTCAGGTGAAACGCTAAAATTCCAAACAGAATCATTTACAATTACTTGTGAAATGGTAAGTGTTTCTGGACCGGTGTTACTTACTGAAAGTTCAAAACCTCCATTCGTTACTTTAATCCTTTCAATATTCAATACTTCAATAGGTGCAGCAGGATCTTTTTCTATTCCTGCTCCATTTATTAAGACCCATGCTAATACCCCCACAAGTAAAACTAAAGGAACTAATCCTGAGATTATCCATTTGGCTTTCATTTTTACATCCCTCCTTTACTCTACTTCAAAAAATCCCATCCACCCCAATTCAGCAAATTCACTGACATGGGCATGAAACATATATTTCCCCTTATAAGGAAAGCGCACTTCAATAATACCGCGCTCTCCTTGACACTGCATGATCGTATCGGTAAATTGAGAAGGATTATCCTTTCTTCCTGTCGGATAATAAGTAAAATAGTTGGCATGAAGATGAAAAGAGTTAATTAAATCAAATTCCGTTAAGTTACTAAGATAAATACGAACTAATTGGTCTTTTTTTACTTTAATCGGATGGTTCATGAATGCAAAGGCATACCCATTAACCGTATAAAAATCGTTTTCGCCATCTAAATCTAAGTCAAACCCATTCATCACCATATTTAACTCTAACGCCGGTTCCCTTGGTGTTTTCGGATCAATAATAAAGTTCCCATACAATCCCTTATGAATATGGCGAGCAAGCGGTAATACATGACAATGATAAATCTGCATTCCGTATGGCTTAGCTTCAAATTCATAAGTAAATGTTTGCCCTGGGGAAATTGGTGCAATTCCATCCATTTCTGGAGGGTGTATACCATGAAAGTGAATAGAGTGAGGGTGACTTCCTCCATTTGTGAAATGAAAACGTAGTAAGTCCCCTTCCGTACAACGAAAAGTAGGGCCTGGTATCGTCCCGTTGTAAGTCCATCCCGGAAATTTTATCCCATTTGCAATTTCAATTTCCTTATCTATAGCCACAATTTCATATTCACGAAGTGTTTTTCCATTTGGTAATTTACTTACTTTTCCGTAATCAAATGTGGTTAGTAACTGTTCAGCCATGTTGTAGCCTGAGGTTTTTGTAATATCTTCCACCGTTTGATTATGATTCATATTACTGTGTTTTTGGCTATGCGATTGTGCTTTAACCAAAGAAGTCGAAGTCGCTAAATTATTTAAAAAATAACTCCCCGCTATACCTAAAGCACCAGCAGATCCCAACTTTAAAATGTCACGTCTAGAAATTTTACTTTGGTCAGCCATGTTTAATCACCCCTAAAAAGTTTCTCTTATGCAAAAATATGACCCTTAACTAAAGTTTATGCCCAAGGACAAACTTTTCCGATATTTATTTTTCTTAATTTTTTGTATTTCCCTTGAGATTACAAAGCGTAAAATAATACGGAAATTAACTCTAAAGGAACGCCATAAAACGCTTATTTAAATATCAAAAGGCTCTAAGGAACGATCCCAAGAGCCTTTTTTCTACAAGCATCTATAATCATCAAGTTGATTTAACATACCTTACAGATTATCTTTTATATTTGCGAATTTTTATTGTTATCTTTTTAAATTAAGACTCTATATTGTATGATGCTGTTGATTGTTAGTTCATTTATGTGAGAGCGTGGTCACACACACCTTTCATCTCTATTGAAAGGTTGCTCTGGCTTCATGAAACGCTTGAAGCTAGAGTGAAAATAAGCCAAAAATCGTGTTATCAACAATATTGTTTAACAAAGTCCTACATTAAAAATAGTAGCACAAACCAAGTTAATGATTTGTGCTACTATTTTTAAAGATTTGATTCCTAAACTCGGAGCTTGTTTGGAAAGTCCTTTTGCTGTTTTTATATGGAATGTGGTAATATGCCCTATTTTCCTATCAATTCCTATAAAAATTTAGTTAGTTTAATGATTCATTTATTTACTTTTAATTCAATTTTTTGAGTTTACTAAAAGCTTTTTTATAATCAATACGTAATTAACTTTCACATGTGTAGACAGTTAAGAACAAGCCTATACTGTGACACAGTCTGCCAAACAGCAGAAAGATCCTCCTACTCTATTCTTTTCAATATTGAAGTAAATCTAACTTAATTAAAAGTGACCAGCAGTTCTTTTAGTGATCTAAAACCAATTAGTTTTCTCCATTGTAGGTCAGACGTAGCTAATTGGAGGTGATTCATTCGTTGCAGGAGTGTTTGAATAGCTATTTGTGCTTCAAGACGTGCTAATGATGAGCCTAAACAAAAGTGAATTCCATATCCAAATGCAAGATGAGGATTCAAGTTTCTAGTGATATCGAGCACATTGGGTTCAACGAATTTTTTCGGATCACGATTAGCTGCTCCTAACATTATGTATACTTGCTCGCCTTTTTTAATGGTGACTCCATTCAGTTCAATATCTTCTAATGCAATACGAGCGGTCATCTGTGTTGGGCTTTCATAGCGTAAAAATTCCTCAACTGCTGTTTTAATCAGTAATGGATTTTCCTTTAACATCCTTAATTGCTCTGGGTGATTCAATAAGGTTAGAATCGAATTGCTAATGAGGTTTACTGTTGTCTCATGTCCAGCAATAACAAGTAAAATACATGTTGCGAGTAATTCTTCATCTGTTAACTTGTCACCATATTGTTCCTCCCTTATTAACATGCTAATAAGATCATCTTGAGGGGCTTGCTTCCGTTTTTTGATTAGCTTTTTAAAATAAACGATTAACAGCATCGTTGTATCGTTTCCGTTTACTAACGTCCCTCTTGTCCGAGTAAAATCAATTGTTTCGATTAAGCTAACAGCCCATTCTCTGAATTGATTGCGATCTTCTGATGGTACTCCTAATATTTTAGCTATAATGAGACTAGCTAAAGGAAATGCAAAATCTGTAACAATATCCATTTGTCTCTTATTTTGCACCTTATTCAGTAAGTCATTAACCGTTTCTTCTATATAGGGACGATAATCTTCCACAACACTTGGACTAAATACTTTACTAACCAACATGCGTAAACGTTTATGGTCATGTTGATTCTTAAAAAGCATCATATCGTTCTGGATATTTTTAAGATGTTCATATTTTTTCGATGTCTGAGGCAGCGGGGTACGATTTTTAAAATTTATATGATCTTTAAGAATTGCTACAGCCTCTTCATAGCCAGTTATATACCAACCCGGATATTTAAATGAATTCCCCCTATAAATAGGATTATTAGAACGTAAATTATCATAAATAGGGTAAGGATTTCTTAGAAACTCAGGAGAAGAAAGTGAAAATGGTGTTATGTTCGGAACTTCTAGCTTTTGTTTTATATCGTTTGTCATATTATGTTATGCCTCCAATATAATCATCTTATTTTTAGCGACGCATCTATATTTGAGTAAACGCGTTTCTTGTAAAAAGGTTATTTCCGTAAGATTTTATTGAATATACAAGCCAACTCCATCATTTCGAGAAAATGGTTCCTATGAGATTAGATTACCGATTGCTAGTATTCTTCCCCTTCTAAGCTAGCTTTCATTCTAATACTATAATACTTTCCCTCTTGCATACTCACGACCCTATAACCATATGCTATTCAATTGTAACCTACTTTTGATAATTAGTTTACAATTAAAATGATAGAATTATTAATTACTTCTGTCAACACGTTTAAAATGTTTCTTACTTTTTATAAGGAAAAAGAGCTAAATCCATCTAGTGAATTTGGCTTCTTCTAATTATTTTGTATAGTCTTTTAGAACTTCTTATCAAACTCTTATTCAAACGTTCACTGTGATAATAGAGTTTTTTATATTACATTTTTTACAAATGTTAATTTGACGAACTTGTTGGGCATTTTGTTTACCTTTTTATATCCTTCCTTCACTTCTACTATAAAAAAATAGTAGCACAAACCATAACCTTGGTTGGTGCTACTAATGTTAGTATGTTTGTAAAACAATAAGTAATAGATAAAGAAAATTAGTTATTTAGTAAGTTGTATTCTTTTTTATATAATAGGATTATTTTGTCAATGCAGAAACCTCATGTAGTGCATTTCTTACTGTTCCATATTCACTTGCATGCGGACGGTCTCCGTCATCTGCGTATCCGTAATCAAACATGCGATTTCGGTTTAATGTTAATTTTGTCACTCTAGGACGCAATAAATCAAATAGTTTAAATCGATCATGTAACTGCGGATATTGTGATTGATAATGCAAAATTTCATTACGCACAGTACTCCAAAACTCTTGTTCAGTAACCTCTTCATGCTCTTCTAAAATCGTTGCTAAATAACGGAAATGACAAATAAATAAACCGGTTAAAATAAACTGCGTTAACCCTTCAGGTTCCTCACTTCTTAATACAGTTTTTAACTCGTGGGATAATGATTGTAACTCATCAAACGGTTGGTTACTGATATTCACATCATCTACAAAGTCTTTCATAATGATTCGAACAGGTTTAAAATTGTTTAATACAAGCACAGTATTTTGACCATGCGGTGAAAATACTGTTCCATATTGATATAAATAATGCAATAGCGGAGGCAATATAGCATTCATTAATGCAGAAATCCACTCTCTCGGTGTCAAGCCGGATTTTTGAATATATGTTGACACAAGCGCCTTCCCGGAATAATCGAGATGCAATAAAGCAGCTAATGTAAGGGCTTGTTCTCCTGCTTCTAACTCTTCGTAGACACTTTCTCTCCACACCACCCCAAGCATTTCTAAATATTGATAAGGGGCATTTTGAATATTGGTAAACGTAGGATGATTTACGTTTAACGTTGCCACTTCACCTAGTAGTCCTATCTTACACGTATCTCTTAAAAAAGTATCTTGATCTCGAATGCCTTTAATGTATTCTGTTACTTGAGGGGCTATAACGCATCGTTCACTAGGCAACCCTCGATAAACAAGTGTATTTAATATACTCATCGGAAGCTTTACATGAAATTTTTCTGGATGAGTCGTATTTACAAATGTTCGAATAGACTGTTGTGGTAAATAGCTATCTTCACCTTCTCCAAGCGGAACGATAAAGTCATTAGCAATATACTCCGCAAAGAGGGGAACGATGACATTTAACCATTGCCATTCATGAACAGGTAAATAATAATAATCACTACATGTTAGTTGACGTTCTTTCAATCTATCAGCGAATGATTTCAGTGTGGCTTCGCTTAGTTCTTGATTCATCATTTTTTCAAATGACAACGCAGCTACTGAATGAAATGAACACACTTGTTTGGCAACAGCAATCCATGAGAGCTGAATAGGATTTTTTTGTTCTGGAGCAAACCTTACATAGTCATCAAATCCAAAACCAATTCTTCCTTTATTATATGTAATCCACGGGTGCCCCGTCATCTCCCCTTCCAATTCAGCGTAATCCATTGTAGAGAGCTCATCTGCCGATTTTTGATTTTGCAAATATAAATCAGCAACTAACGTATGAAAATATTCTTTCGCTAAATGTCCTGCTGTAGAGCTTGTCATTCCTTCTTCTTCGGACAATCCGATTAGTAACTGCAGCGCTTTAGAAACTGTGATTTCTTGGTTTTCAAACGTTACTTTTATCGTATTCGCTATAACATGATAGCTATCAAATAGCCTTTCTTTTGCTTGGTACGTATAAGTTACTCCTTTTTTATCTTTCCATTGATACAATGTAGCCTGTGATAATTTTTGTATTTCCGTTGGTTCAATAATATGTTCATACATAAACTCTTGAAGCATTTTTGCAAGCAGCTGTTGATTCACTTTTTCCCACGATTGTTTCGTAAACTTGGATAGATCCGTTTCTACAATCTTCATCCTTCATTCTCCTTTACCTTCTTATAAAGCACTACTGGTTTGTTATGAATTGTTATGGCAATGATTGCTGCTACTAATAAAACGGCACCGCATAGCAAAGGGACGTACAAACTTACTTTACTCACCATTAACGCCAACAAAGGAGCAAAGAGCAGTGCCACATTTTGTACAGCAATTAACCAACTATAATAATAAGTAGCCGCTTCATGGAATTGTCGAAATAAATAAATATCTAATACAACCATACTGAGGTAAAAACAGCCCCCGTATATAATTCGACTTATAATAAATATCCCTAGACTATCAATAGATGCTTGTATAGTTAACGAAAACACACTAAGAATCGTTACTATATACAACAGCAGTGTATCTTGACCTCTAAATACACGGATTGGTACACAAAACTTCAATATAATAGCCATCATACTTGGCATAACATAGAGTAAAGCATTCATTTGATTACCTACTTCGTATCTATCCTCCACAAACAAGGTGAAGTAAGGGCGAATCACATTATGGCCAAGATGAAAGAAAAAGATAGCTATCATGTAAAAGTAAATGAGTCGTTTATTGACTTTTATGCGCATCGGTTGCTTCTTCTCTATCGCAGTTGGCGATAACAGTTTTGTCGCTAGTAAAATGACCATTAGACCAAGATCCATACAAGCAAATATGAGATATACTTTAAGAGGCATTTCCCATGTAATGACGAAGCTTCCTAATAAACTCGAAACAATGATGGCTGTATGCATGACGAGCATGTAAATCGTTGTTTTTTTCGCTTTTTCCTCTTGTTGTTCCATACTTTCAACTAAATAGGGATACAATAGATATAAACTGCTTTGAAATACAAGCAATAAAAGCGATGTTATTAAAAAGCTTAAAAATGTTGTACTTTCACTCAGAATGACTTTAAAAACAGCTGTCATAAAAAGAGAGCATATTACAACTTGTCGCATGGACCATTTCTTTAATATAGCTCCCCAAAAAGGTGTCATAATGATGACAACAAGTCGACAGCAAATGATAAAAATAGAAGTCATTTCTACTCCTTGTACGCCAAATGCCTCTGAAAAATATTGCGGATAAAATGGAGATAATAACACCTCAGACAGCATCGTTAGAAACAAGCATACAAAGACAAATTGATTGCGAGTCATCACTTATTAAAATCCGAACTGCTGAAAGATATTTCTTTTATACAGTTTATACACTTCTTTCCCAGCAATTTGATTAATAATCGCTGCATTTCGATAAGCACCAAGCCCTAAGTCAGGTGCTCCTACTCCATGTGTATGAAGTTCACCATTTTGAATAAATAATGAAACTCCATCAACTGTTGTTTTAACTTTATATTGTTCATCTATTTCTAGCTGTCCTTGATCATCAAACTTTACATACTGTTTCATTCCTTCTAAAAAGGAAGGTAATGAGCTTTGATAACCAGTTGCTAAAATCACTACATCACTTACCGTTTGCTGGTATACCCCTTGTTCATATTGATACAAGGTTAATCGTTGGCTGTCTTCTTGTTGTTCAATATTCGATAATTCGGTTAACGCTTGAATTTTGATTGGTGTTTTCTCTCCACCAATTGTTCGTTCATACAATAGTTCATAAATATCGCTAATGGTGTTGACACTAATCCCTTTATAAAGCAGCGCTTGGTTTTGTAGCACTTGTTGCTTCTTTTTAGGCTCTAAATGATAAAAGTAGCGTGTATAATCTGGTGAAAAATGCTCTAAACCGAGTTTTGAATATTCCATTGGGTAAAACCCTTTAGAACGCGTGTACCAACTCAACTCATACTTTTGATCATCCTGCTGCTGTAATAAATCGTATACAATTTCGGCTGCACTTTGACCTGAGCCGACAACTGTAATACTTTTTGCTTTCAATGTTTGTTCGCGTTTCATTTTATAGTGAGCTGAATGATATAATTGATCACTATACATCGACTGAAAGTCTTTTGGAAAAATTGGTTTCGTTCCAATCCCCATTACTATGTGACGACTGTAATATGTTTTAACGCTTTCTTCATGTTGAACCGTTACTTCATAATAAGTATCTTCTTCTGTATGAAGCGTAATGTTTGTAACTTCACTGCTAAACTTCAAACCTCTTAAACGATTTGCGACCCATTGACAATAGTGATTATATTCATTACGCGGAATTTGAAATTTTTCAAAAAAGTAAAACTGATACAACCGTTTATGTTCATGCAAATAATTTAAAAAGGTATAGGGACTTGTCGGATCCACCATTGTTACCATATCGGCCATAAATGGAACTTGTAAGGTCGTTCCTTCAAGGAGCATACCAGGATGCCAATTGAATTGTGGCTTTTGTTCAAAGCACATATATGTACATTCCGTTTTTTCAAGCAGTGCTGCTAATCCTAAATTAAATGGACCTACCCCTACGCCAATAATGTCTAAAATGTTCCGTTGTTCCATTGACTCCACCTTCTTTCAAATACTTCTCTTTCACAGCTAAGCAGTAATCCCGTCTTATCTGGTAATTTCACTTCCTTGATAGGCTGAAAACCGCATTTCTTAAATACTGCTATCATTTTTTCATTACGGATATCTGGTTCTGCTACAACTTTTTTCGTCTCAACAATTTCAAATTTTTTCTTTAAAATACTTAAAAGCAATGGATAAATATATCCCTTCCCTAAGTAGGCAGGTTCTCCAATTAATAAGTGAATACCTTGATCACCTGGATCGTTTGAATAGTATTCGCTAATGATATCCCCTTCCACCGTATACGATTCCCAATAACTCATCGGCACTGCATTGATTTCACCTATTAGTAATTGTTGATGAGCATCCGTTAAAAATGTTTGCAAATGCCGCATATAAGCATCTCTATCGATATTTAAATTCCAATAAGGAATGACATGCGGCTCATTCATCCATCTATGTAAATGGTCAAAATCCTCTTTTAAAGAAACCGGACGAAATGTAAGCTCTTTCTGCACCCGAGAGTCATAGATTGTAAACGGGTAATTAGTTTGTAATCCCATTTTCATTGGTTCACACCTACTGCTTTATATAATGGATTATCTATGTTTACATAAACGGATTGAGTTTCTAGAGCTCCTACTAATTCATCCATATCATGAACACGTGTTAAGAAATTAGCTTTGCAAGGAAGCTCATTATGCTCAAGCAGTGAAGTGACGAGCTGCGTATGATCTTGTAATAGATATGGTTTAAGTTCTTCTCGTAAAAGGGTCAATAGCTTCCTTTCATCGATAAGATTACTTACTCCAAATGCATTAATGAGCCCAAATATATGATTGAAAAATACATAATAACGGAAACGCTCTTCAGCAACCGCATCTTCGCATACAGTATCACTTTCTCGATTCAATGTTGGCAGCAACTCTCGCAACGCCGCTTCTTTTGATTTCATAAAATAGTAGCCTTGATTATCCCGATAATAAAATATTGACGGATAGCCATCTTGATCTAAGTGAATAATCGAGTTTTGTTGATGTGCTTCTAAAGCAATTCCTTTCTGTGTATATAACCACAGCATTGGTTTTAACGTGATATCGATGTAACGTTTAAACCAAATCTCACTCGCTTGTTCAGTAGTAAGATTGTTAGTATTACAAATGTTCCGAATAATGTTCGTGAGTTGTGATGCTTCATTAAATACATGATCTTGACATAAGCTTGCTAGAAGAGTTGTATTGTATCCTTCTTCTTTAAACGGATTGTCACGAATCATGACTTCAAATCCAAGTTCCTCATTGCCTAACATGACAAAAGCTGGGTCTTTAATAAATTGAAAAGCAGGATATTGAGTGTGTAATTCACTTTCCAAACTTGCTTGTAGTAATCTTGCTACCTCCACACCACGATTCAGTTCCTTCACCTTATTTACACGTAAAGAATTTGTGATTTTTACAGGAATTGAGAATTTATACATCACATCAGCATCAGGACTATATACTGTACGCACAGAGGATGTTGGATAAAAGAGCCCACCCTGCGGACCTAAATAAGTAAGCTGCTCTTTATATATCCAATTAGTCACTTCTTCTTTACCTAGTAAAAAGCGAGCTTGAAGTGGATGCATCGGTATGAGCGTATATTCATCATCTTGACAATATTTCAAGGTAAATTCCTTTGATATTGTTTTATCTTGTATTAATTGTTTCTTTATTATATTTGTAGCTGACTGACTATAAGCCGATTGTTCTTTAACAATTGAACGATGGGCTCTAAAATAATGAAGCTGAAAATTCCCTTTTAATTCCGGAGCGAATATAAATTCTTCTTCAGGTAAAATACCTTGACGACTTTTTGGTGTTGGATGAAGCTGATGACCAATTAATAAAGATTGCTCTGACTGTAAAAATGTTTTATCCCATTTGTAGCATTCTTCTAATTCATGTTTCCTTTTTTCAATAAATAGATTCATATTTTCATAACTTAAAAGAACACGTACGATGAAATCATTAACTTGTAATAAATCATCCGTTACTTCTTTCATTAGCAGTGAAAGAAGTGTAATCATATCAAGTTCCTTCATTTCTTGATGATGGATTTGATAACATAACTCTCGCTTAAATAAGTGCCGACCTGTTACGGAGCGGTATTTTACAGGCAAATAAAGAGTTACTGGTTGATTCTTTAATTCAATGACTAATACTTCTTCATTAGATATGCCGTTTACGGATCGCCATATACCCTGTCCTGTTTCTCGAATATAGCAATTGATTAGGTTTTGCATCGTAATAAAACTAGCTGATAGTTGCGTGTTCACGTAATCGTTCCTCCTTTTTTTCAAGGTCTTTTCCTAGACTAATAACTTCATCTAATCGTTTAACCGTTTCATCAAATGTAATTAACGGATTTAACATGGTCAGTTTCAAGTAGACTTGCCCGTGATTCTTTGTCTTCGCCATAATCAATCGGCCCTGGTCATAGAAAAGCTGTTGAATGGACTGATTGATAGCATTTTCAAATAATTGCTGTTTTTGCTTATCTCTGTAATGAATGTTTGGTTGATAACGAAATACTATTGCATTCATTTCAGGAGTATTCAGCAATTCAATATCTTTTCTTTCTTGTAAATAATCAGCTGTCTGTCTCGCTGTTCTAATTGTGTAATCAATCATGTCACCAAACTCTTGTTTACCGACTGCTTGAAATGTCAACCATAATTTGAGAGCATCAAACCGTTTCGTCGTCTGAATACTACGGTCAACTAAATGAAGCTGTGAATCTTCTTCTGGATTTAAATAATCGGCATGCAGTTGAATGTGTTCAAACATAGAGGCATTTTTCACAAAAAATGCGCCACAGCTAACTGGCTGATAAAACCATTTGTGAAAGTCCATCGTAATAGAATCTGCTTTATGTAAATGAGAAACTAGATGACTATATTCGTGCGAGAATAGTAAAGCGCCTCCGTACGCCGCATCTGCATGCAGCCATATATTTTCCCTTTCGGTTAATTTACTTAGTTCATGAAGTGGATCAATACTTCCAAAATCAGTTGTTCCTATCGTCGCCACAACTGCGAATGGGATATCCCCTTGCTTTTTTACTCTTTCGATTTCTTCATATAAATGCTCAGGACACATTTCAAAGCGTTCATTCGTTTTTATTGTTACGACAGATTGCATACCAAGACCTAATTGAGCAGCTGATTGCTGTACGGTAAAGTGGGCTTTTTCCGAACAAAAAATTCGAAATTTCTGCGCTTCCGCTGGTAATCCTTGCTTACTCACATTGATGGAAAAATGCTTAGCGCAATATTCATTACGAGCTAACAGCAAGGCCATATAGTTGGATTGCGTACCGCCGCTCGTGAACACTCCAGAAGCAGTTTTAGGATAATTAATCTGTTTAATCATTTCCTGAATAACGCCGTCTTCTATATAAGTAGCTACCGGACTTTGATCCCATGAGTCCATCGATTGATTGAGAGCTGTAATAATTACTTCAGCAGCAAGAGCTGGAATCATAGGTGGACAGTGCAAATGAGCCATCGCACCAGGATGAGAAATATGTAACGAATACTTCATGACCAGATGCTGTATAGACTCGAAAATATCCTTTGGTAGCTTCCCTTCATTTTCAAGCTTTACAAATTCCGCAGTTTTCTTTTGGATATCCTCCATCTCAATATATTCATATGGTTTTTCAAGGCTTTGATAATGGGTACCCACTATTTTTGCTACCTCTGACATATATTGATAATAGTTATCAATACTATTTGCGGACGATGATAAAAACCATTGATCAAATGATGTCACGATTTATTTCACCCATTTCCTTTCAGCTGCTTTTATCGCATCTTCAAAACGAACAAGCACTTCATCTATTTGTTCTTTTGTCATAATTAACGGCGGTAATAATCGAATAACGGCCCCGTGTCTTCCACCTACTTCTAAAATGACACCGCGATCAAAACATTCTTTTTGAATAGCTTTTGCAAGTTCTCCATCTCCTGGATAACTTCCGATTGAATTAGGTGCATGGGTTTTATCCACTATTTCCACACCAATCATTAAACCTCGACCACGTACATCACCAATTGATTTTACTTGTTGCTGAAGTTTTTTCAGCTGTGTTTGCATGTAATGCCCTAATTGATGAGCATGTTCAGGTAAATGATGTTGCTTAATATATTGTAAAGTTGCTCGACCGGTTGCCATTGCCAATTGATTGCCTCTAAACGTTCCAATATGTGCACCAGATTCCCATTTATCTAATTTTTTATCGTAAATAACAACGGATAAAGGTAAGCTTCCTCCAATTGCTTTTGATAAAACGAGCACATCAGGTTCAATACCAGCATGTTCAAATGCAAACATCTTTCCTGTACGGCCAATGCCTGTTTGTACTTCATCAATAATAAGCGGGATGTTTCTTTCTTTTGTAATACGTCGCAATTGTCTTAACCATTCAATAGGTGCTGGTACGGAACCACCTTCTCCTTGAACAATTTCCACGATAATTCCCGCTGGTGTGACAATTCCACTTTCAGGATCATCTAATGTGTTCTCAATATATGTACTAATAAATTCATGTCCATTCTTCCCAATTCCAAATGGGCAGCGATATTCATATGGATATGGTAAGAAATGTGTATCAGGCAATAGGGCATGAATATGCTTTTTAGGACTTGTAGTTCCACTAATGCTTAACGTTCCGTGAGTTGATCCATGATATCCCCCTTGAAAAGACAGAATGGAACGATTTCCTGTTGCTGTTTTAACAAGCTTAAGAGCTGCTTCGATTGCATCTCCACCAGTAGGTCCACAAAATTGAATTTTCGCTTTACGAGCAAATGACTCTGGTAGACTAGCAAATACTTCATCAACAAATGCTTCCTTAACAGGTGTTGTTAAATCTAGAGTATGTAATGGTATTAAGTTATTAAGTACCTCTTGAATCGCCTCATGAACAACATCATGGTTATGACCAAGAGCTAATGTACCTGCTCCGGCTAAACAATCAAAATATTCTTTGCCATCCATATCCGTAATCATGACACCTTTTGCTTTTTGGATTGCTAATGGCAGTCGTCGTGGATAAGACCTAGCATTGGACTCTCGAATCTCTTGCGTAGAAAGCAAAGTTTCGTTGGACACTAAAGGTTTAATTAGAGTAGACATATCATATCCTCCTAATAATTTTTTAATTGATATTGATTATCACTCGCATATAAACAATAAATGAAAATGATTATCAATGTCAATCGGTTTTGAGAAAATAAGAAATTTTTCCTATTTTCCAACAACCTGTAGAAATTGGCAAAATATCTTCCTTTCCCTTCTTCCAAATACACGTTTAATATACATAATGCTCTTTTTTAGATGTTGGCTTGAAAATTTATGCGGAAAGATGAGTAACGTTTTAGCATTCGAACGGTATGCCTTAATTATGTGGAGGGGGAACTATTTATTTGAAGTAAATATTTTTTAGAAAAATAATTTTCGAAAAAAATAACTAAGATCTCCTTATAAAGAATCTTTCCACTATTTATTCATATTGGAGGAGAAACGTAACAAATGATATTTGCTATCTTAGCTTACAACTAATACAATCCAGGTGAATTTACTCTGCTAATCAAATAAATATCTATATAATAATTCATAAGGTATTTAATAGTTTGACATCCCGTGTAACTAAAACAAACCGGTCTAAATATAACCGGTTTGTTTTAGTTAAACTACACACGATCTGTTTTATCGCTCTGATCTTTATTTCTTTTGTTTCCTTTACTGTTGTCCCCGCTGACGGAAGCTTGCCCATGTAATTGTGGTGAATTTTGATTACCGCTGCCTTTATTAAATTTTTTTGTCATATCCCACATCTCCTTTCTTACTTCAAATACAGTTTGTCCCTTTTTGCTAAACTTATGTTTTCCTCTAAAAAATATCTGCAATTATTATCAAATATTCGCAATGTTTGTATAACAAAAAATAACATTCACACTCAGATTGCTTAAAAAGAAAAAACAACAAAACAAGAAAGTGAATTTATATCCACCCTCTTGTTTTGTTGTTTTATTCCATTTCTTCTCTCGATCAATTTATATATTTTCAGTTTCTTAATAAAAATAATTTCTCTAAAGCTCTTATCAGAATAAATATTTGTTCTAAATCATCTGAAATAATACTTTTACTTGTATAATATTAACATCGTTCACTTATAAAAACGTAAGTCACTTCATTTTCGGTGAAAACACTATCTTGATTTAAAATGAGCGGCATGGTAGACTTTATTACTTTTCAAAATATGCCTTAGTATGTGGCTTTTTGATTTCATTATACCTCTTCAACCCACACAAGATTTATTAATTACAAAATTAAAATTAGCTCAAAATTCAATTATCGAATACTTAATTTACTTGTTTCAAAACTAAAGGGTCTGGCTTGTACAAAAAATGATTCTGGCTTTTGTGCCCCGCGTTTGTCCAACTCAAAAAAAAGCTTTTTGTATTCAACAATACATAATTCCCCATCGATATAACTTTTTTGAATATAATCTAGCAATTCATTGACATCTAATGGGTTTTTATCCTTTGCCAATTTAAACTGATGTATTAAATCTTCTACTAACATAGTAATCACCCATTCCACTTGTATTTTTTCAAAATAATGTATGACCTTACGAATATTGTAGCATGTGAATTACTCTTCACTTATTTTTTTGAAAATTCAAACTTACGACATGTTTTTACAATATTTTTTAATCATTACCGAAGAGGTTTTTTCTCTAATACACTCTTAAAATTCTTTCTGTAGCAAAAAAACAGATAACTATGAGCGATGACAAGGATTACTGCTAAAAGAAGTAACGAACGATCTAAAAACAAGTGAAGCAAGAAAATGTTAGCTACAATCGGAGATAGTATTGCAAGGGCTAATGGAACGAAGATATTTATCAAAAGGAACACTCCACATTTGACTTCTCCCACCCCTAAAGGGGCAAGCTGGACTGTCAACACTAAACTAAACAACTTTTTTAAGGTGTTCAAGTTTATATTGAATTGGGCTCGTGTAGTTTAGCGTCCCATGGATTCTAATATGATTGTACCAATGGATATAATCCATTAA
>NZ_JBHHJV010000011.1:0-144946 GCF_042136355.1 Peribacillus sp. Hz7 | reverse complement strand
AGGTCTTTTCATCGTGCGAAAGTTTGTTTTGGAAGGAAGGGGTACCCCTTCCTTCCAAAACAAACTCACCTCTTAGAATAAAATTATCTAAAAATACTTGACTAGAGGTAAGAAAGGCATGAGTCCGGTACAATACCGAATTCATGCCCATCAAGCTGCCTAATGAAATAACCGTGTCTAATTTTTAGGGGTCACTTCATTTTCGGATAGTGCTTTTTAAGTTTCACAAGGCCGTGCTCACATCATAAAGACTTAAATCAATTTCGACTTCTAGGCCTAAAGAAAGCTGAGCAAGCTGTTCTCCGATATAGGGGCCCATGGTCAAACCTGATGATCCTAGACCATTGGCTACAATTATACCTTCCCAGCCTGGCAACTCTCCTATTACAGGAAGAAAGCCTGGTGTGAAGGGGCGAAAGCCGACTCTTGCTTCAAGAAATGTACTATCTGCTAGACCAGGAGCGGTGTGCAGTGCTTTGTTAAATACCTCCTGTAAGCCAGCTGCTGTCATCCGATAATCAAATTTTTCTATATTTTCATGGGTAGCCCCGGCTACAATTCGATGATTATCGAATGCAAGAAGATATTGATCACTTGGCGGCATAACGACAGGCCATTCATTTGTGTTTAGGTCAGGTAAGGAAAGGTGAATAATTTGTGCCCGTTGAAAGCTTACTTTAAAGTCTACTCCTAATGGCTGTAATAACTGTTTTGCCCAAGCACCTGCACAGACGATTACTTCATCGCTATGAATAAATGTATCGTTTACTGTTATGCCTGTAATCCGATTTTCTTCATATTGAAGAATGGCATCTCCATGAATAAGCGTTGCTCCATGCTTCTGCGCGGCGCGTAATAGCGCGGTACAAAGGGCACGGCCATCTACTCTTGCGGCTCCGCTTATATGTACGGACGCATATTCTTCAGCGAGCGGGGGAAATAAAACATTCGTTGCTCCAGCATCAAGCTTTGTAATATTACCAATTTCAGGTGCAACCTCTCTTCGTTTTGTCGCTCGCTCCTCCATTCCAGCTAACTTTTTTTCCTCTGTATGTAAGCTAATCGCACCAACTTGGGCATACCCTGTGTCGGTTTCTCCGTCCAATTCAAGCTCTTTGATTAAATGAGGGTAAAAGCGAGCTCCATTTTTGGCAAGTTGATACCAAGCTTTATTTCTTCTCTGTGAAATCCAAGGACAGACAATACCAGCTGCTGCTGCCGTTGCTTGTCCTTGATCTTTTCGGTCTACAATAATTACTTCTACATCTTTTTTTGCCAGTTGATAGGCCGTCGAAGCTCCTAAAATTCCGGCACCAATTATAATGATCTTTTTCATGGTAAACATCCTTTTATATTCTTGTTTTACTTAGGAAACACTAATAGCTTGAAACGTATATCTTAATACTACTGTTATAGGCATTATTTTTCTACTTATCACGGCTTTTTTAGTGAGCATGTCACAAAGTATTTATTTTTTATGAAGACGTTTATTTACGATATAAAATACATTCTACGATTAGGTGATTTCTATGAATAAGAAGTTTTTCCACTTCTCCTTTGCAGCTTATATCATGCTTTTATTATTATTCACGTCTATTCCTGTAGAAGCGAAGAAGCTAAGTGGAAGCCAGAGAAATCCAACTCTTTTTATTACAGAACTAGCAGTGGATACAACTAACCGTACAACACAAAGTGAATATGAGTTTATTGAGCTTTACAATAATAGCGATAAACCTGTTTCTCTTAGCCATTTTAAGCTAGTTGTCGAAGGTATTGAATGGACATTTACGGAGAACAAAACGATTCCTTCACAAAAAGCGATGGTCATATGGATTAAAAATGAAAAGAATCAATCTTTAACGCTGAACGATTTTAATAAACATTATAAAACGAATGTATCTAGTAAGCAGCTGACAACCGTTAAAACAAATGGTTTATCGAATCAATCGAAACAAACACTTATACTGACTGATTTGGAAGGGAAGGCTCTATCAACGGCAGCGTATCATCCAAAGCATGTAAACAAGAATAATGGCATTCACTTTCAAATTTCAATCAATAAAAAAAAGATGAAAGTAATGCAAGCTGAGGAACTAGCTACACCAGGAGTCTTACTTACAAACCAAGTACCGAAAGAACCTGTATATTTTATTGATAGAGAAGCGCCCGTTATTAAGCATCAACCAGTAAAATTAATTGCAGCAAAAGAAGACCTTTCTATTCAAGCAAAAGTGACCGATGAAACCAATCTAAAAAATGTGCAGCTTCAATATCGAACGAATAAAAATGATGTTTGGATTGAAAGCCCAATGAAAAAAACAGGTTCTAGTATATATACAGCGATCATTCCACAGGAAACATATAGCGGGAAGCATGTATATTACCGCATTTTAGCTCGCGACGGTACAAATACAAAAAAAACAAAGCAATATGCTGTTAAAGTATACGACTCACAAAAAGTACCAGAATTATTAGTGACAGAACTAATGCCGCATTCAACGAATACGGGGAACTTTGATGCCTATCAATTCATTGAAATTTACAACAATACGACAAAAGCGATTAATTTAAAGGATTATCATATTCGGTACCGTTTTTCCCTCGAAGGGTATAATGCTGACCTTATTTGGAAACCCCAGAAGGAAAATCTTATGCTTCCTTCCGGAGAAACGATGGTTTTTTGGATTATGAATGCTGGTAATCAAGATTTAACGATTGCAGATTTTAATCATCATTACGGTGTGAACTTAACTGAAAATGTTAACATCGTTCAAATACATTCTGTAGGGATGGCATATAGAGATCTTCGCGGGATTGTTCTTGCAACGAATACAGGCAAAGAAGTTTCAATTGCTTTTTATAATCAAGGGAACAAGAAAGACGTGAAAAAAAACAAAGCCATTCTCTACTCCTTTCCAAAAAAACCTGGGGATCTCTTAATGAAAAAATATAGCAGCAGGAAAAATCTAGGGACACCGGGGGGAGTATCTAAAAGACAAGTGCCATCTCAAAAGGTAATCCCAGTTGAGGATACACTCAATCCAGTCATTGAAGATCTTTCCAGCTATGAAGCACCGCTTTCTGAAATGAAGGACCTGTCATTAAAATTCGATATAAAAGATAATCATGTTGTAAAAACAGCACGATTATTTTATAAAAATAACAGTGAAAAAGAGTTCCATGCGGTCGATTTAACGGAAAGCTTTGATGATTCTTTGTTTCATTATACAATTGACTCCACGAATTTAATCGGAAAGCATTCACTTGATTATTATGTAGTAGCTTCGGATGGAGAAAATGAAACAAAAACGGAAACAAAATCAATTGCCATTCAACAAGAAGAGCCCCAACCGGGTGTTCGATTAAATATAAAAAACAATCAAATATTACACGACAAAGTATTAATTAAAGCGTATGATATCGACAACTTCTCACAAACAAGATTACTGATTGATGAACAAGATGTAACAGACGCTGCATCGTATACGTTAGTAGAGCCTGCTTATTTTGCTTTTGATGTTAAAAATGTAAATCTTTATTTTAAAAATGCCGTGACGATTGGGAAGGAAACATTGTATACGCTTGACAATATTATCAATAAATATAAAGCAGTAACGATTCCGATTGATACAAAGTTTTTTCAAAGGGGAGAAAAGACGGTCATTTCCATTCGCTCAGGTACAAAAGTGTCTCCATTTGATCGACACTCTGAACAAAATCGGGATGACTTTTATATTAAAAATATTCGTCTTGTTTTAAAAGATGGAACCGTTATTTATGATCCTAAATACGCGGATCCAACAAAGGAACTGTTTATTGGTGACAGCAAACAAGCGAGACCAGTCGTTAATTTTGCGTTCTCTATCCCTAAAAATAAATATAAAGCGAAAATGTACAGCTGGGATACAACAAAAGTGGGGGAAGGCACTCATACAATCGAAGCAATCAATAATGGAAAATCAAAAAAATCAACCGTTATTGTCGATAACAGTGCACCTATTATTATACCGTCTATTGAAGAAGGAAAAATATATAAAGGTGATATTAGGCTGCATGCTAAAACGAAAGATGCACTGTCTGGTGTTGAAACAATGACAGCAAAGCTCGATGGAAAGGATATTACATTACCTTATCAAATATCATCAGCAGCACTTACACCAGGGCAGCATTCGTTTCAGATTATAGCAGCGGATCGAGCAGGTAATAAAGCTTCTAAGACTGTACATTTTCAAGTTGTTGAGGAAAAGCCGGATAAACCTAAGGTTGTAAGTCCATTAGATGGTGCAAATCATATATCATTAGCTCCAAAGCTTGGGGTGAGAGTATCTGACCCCACTAAGGATTCCCTCGATGTTTCTTTTATGAAGGGGTATCAATACAAAGCAAACGAACAGGATAAAGTTGTCGTTTATCAAAATTCTGTGGATTATGAGCCGCCAAAAGAGATGATTCCTGAAGGAGAGAAAAAAGTTACAGCGTTACATGCTCTTACAGATGTTGATTCAAAATATGTGACAACAAAATCAACGAATCAATTTCCGTATCAGCGCTTTGAAATTACCCTTGATCAAAAAGTGAATCAGAACGACGAAGTGGAATTACGTTGGGAAGGTAAGTCATTGATTGGTCGAAAAGTATCCATGTATGTTTGGAACTATGAAAAGTCGAAATGGGAACGAAAAAGTTGGAAAATCGCAGAAAACGAAGAGAACTTTAAGCTTCAGAGTATTGTAAAAGGTTCTCACTATGTAAAGGAACAAAAAGTGCAAGTTATGATTCAAGATGAAATTGCAGCCACTAATCAATTTGATTATTCGTTTATTTGGATGTCGGACACGCAATACTATAGCGCTAGCTACCCTCATATTTATAAAAATATGACAGAATGGATTGTTGCTCAAAGAAAGGCGCTAAATATTCAATATGTGTTTCATACAGGAGATCTTGTAGATCGAGCAAGTGAGTCCAAGCAATGGGCATATGCAGATGAATATATGCGCTATTTAGAACATACAAAAATCCCTTATGGTGTTTTAGCTGGTAATCACGATGTTGGCCATAAAACAGGTGACTATCATCAATTTAGTAAATATTTTGGAGCCAATCGTTTTAAAAACAAAAATTATTATGGTGAATCATATCAAAACAACCGAGGTCATTATGATTTAATTAGCGTAAAGGGTAATGATTTTATTATGCTTTATATGGGGTGGGGAGTAGGTAATAAGGATATAGCTTGGATTAATAAAGTTCTTGCGAAATATCCTGAAAGAAAAGCCATTTTAAGCTTTCATGAATATTTGCTTGTCACAGGAGAGCGCAGCCCGATTGGAGAGAAAATTTATAACGATGTTGTCTTACCGAATAAGAATGTCATTGCCGTATTATCCGGCCATTATCATGATAGTGAAACATTAATTAATGAAATAGACGATAATCAAGATGGTGTCATTGATCGAAAAGTATATCAAATGCTTGCGGACTATCAAGGCGGGCCAGAAGGTGGACAAGGATTTTTGCGCATGATGCAAGTTAATCCTGTAGAGAATAAAATTTATATGAAAACGTATTCTCCATATCTTAATCGATATAACTACTACAATCGGAAAAACTACCCTGGCAAAGATGAATTTGTCATAGAGACAGACTTAACACCGAAAGAAAAAGTGGTTTCCACCGATTTATTTGAAGTTAATATATATACTGATGAAAAAATTGGTGAAGTAAAGGATGTAGCGAATCAACAAATGGCGGAAATGGTATGGACAGGTCTTGAGAAGGACCGAGAATATGGATGGTATGTAAAGGTGTCTGACAAGTATAATGGCCAGACTCGTTCAAAGGTTTGGACATTCCGGACAAACAATCCATAATGTAAGAGGGGCTGTGTTTTTTATATAAAACGTTCGTTCATCGAAAAGGCCTTACTGTTTATAAAGTGAAACTTCCATCGGTGGGGATTTTTCTTCATCCTCACTGATGGAAGTTGAACTAATCCGGCTTTACGGGCAGTTGTTCCCCGCTCAGCCGCCACGATTTCTACACTTTCTCGATTGGTTCAGATCTTTCTAGAGAAACTTCTGACAAAGGACTCTTTTTTTCTCGTATAATAACGATAGCAATAGCTGCAATAACTCCTGGGATAGCGAAAACCATAAAATTTAGTTGTAAAGGCAATTGAGCGCTTAGAAGAACTCCTCCCAGTATTGGACCTACAATACCGCCTATTCGACCAACCCCGGAAGCCCATCCGAGTCCTGTTGAACGGATTTGGATTGGATAATATTGAGAAACGTATGAATATAGAATAATTTGTGTTCCGATTGTGGTAGCCCCTGCAATTGCAACAAGAGTATAGAGAACAAATGTATTTGGGTGAGTTCCGAGTAAAGTTAAAGCGATTCCACCCAGAATAAAGTAGCAAATCACAACTTTTTTCGTATTCCAACGGTCTGCTGCCCATCCGCCAATAACCGATCCTAATATGGCTCCAGCATTTAACACTAATAAGAACATTAAACTAGAACCTAGGGCATAGCCTGCTTGAGCCATTAACTTCGGCAGCCATGTATTTAATCCATAGACCATTAGTAAACACATGAAAAACGATACCCAAAATAAGAGGGTGCTTAAAGCTCGGCCATCTCCAAATAATTTTGCTACTGTAATACCAGTTTTTTTAGGAATAACACTTTCGTAACGATCATTTTTCTCAGGTGTGTAGGATGGATCGATTTTTGATAACAATCGACCAATCTCCTTATGTTTATTTCTAGCTAAAAGAAATTCTAGAGACTCTGGGAGCAATTTGATAATAATAGGTAAGGTGAGTAAAGGGAGAGCGCCTACGAAAAAGACAGACTCCCAACCAAATTTAGGAATGAGGAAGATTGCTAGCCCTGCTGCTATAATTCCACCTAGAGAATAACCGCACATCATAATAGTAACTAATCGGTTTCTGAGAGGTTTCGGGGCATATTCCGTCATTAACGCTACTGTAATTGGTAGAACACCTCCTAATCCTAAACCTGATATCAAACGATAGATGCCGAATTCAGTAGGGTTTTTGGCCAAACCGATTAAACCAGTAAATAGACTAAATAGTAACACACATACAATAATAACTTTTTTGCGCCCAATCTTATCCGCAAGTGGTGCAAAAATAAAAGCACCGCACATCATACCTATAAGAGCATAGCTCCCTAAAGTGCCTGCTTGAACTGCTGTTAATTGCCACTCTTCCATCAGTACAGATACGACAGATCCATAAATCACCAGATCAAACCCATCACAGACAATGATAAAGGCACACAAGAACAAAACGAGACCATGAAAGCGGTTAAATTTTGACTCATCAACGGTACGACTGATATTAATTGAACGCATATTTCTCCTCCTACTTTTTATTTAGAATGCATAAACAAGCTCTTAAAAATCTATTTAAAATAAAAATGCATTCTGACAGAAATGGGAGATGAGAGATAGCTGTTAGGTGCATTTTTATGAATATGCAGTAGAATTACTTGGACAATCATTTAATGGTTAGTCCTCTTACTTTTCCAAGCAATTTATGTGCCGATTTTACTAGTTATTTATAAGGGAAGATTGAATGAAATTTTCGCAATTTTGATATTTTTCGCATGATTGATACTTAGAATTGCGAATTACTTTTTACGTAAACTATCTGAAGGACTAGAGCAATAACCCCGTGCCTAAACCAGATTGGACACTGAGCGATGAATGATTCATACTAGAGGGGATTGATACCATCAGGAGGAATAAAAATATGCTAAAAACCCAAATTGAACAACATATTAAGACATTCAAGGGTGACCAGATTGCCTTACATAAAGAAGAGAAAGAATATGTAGAAAAGCATCAATTGCTTGAAGGAGGCATGACAATCGTAGAAAAGGATGCAGAAGTGCGCTTTACCGATGCTTATATTGAGCGTTCCGATAAAGAATTTGAAAATCTTATTGCTGTAGAAACATCAGAATTTTTACACCAACCATTAACTTTTCTAAAAACAAACAAAAAAGAATTTATTTACCTAGAATCGAAGTGGTTTGAGCTTATTGGCGTCGATGCTGTTTCATTAGAAGTCGATGATTTATTCGGTACATATGAAGCGTTATTAGGGTTAAAGCTGCAGAAGAAATATGACAAAGCAATCCGAAGCTATTTACAAGCTGAACTACAAGGAGAAAATGCAAAATTTGCGTTAATGTTTAGCGCAGAAGATGGCCTATGGAACTTTAATTTCTCCTTAAATGATGTAAAAGGATTTACAGAAGATATGACCATTGGTGAAGCATATCAGTGCATTTATCAATTTTTATTTAAGTTGATGGAAGCGATAGAAGAGAAGTAATAAGGGTTCATATAAACTTTGCTGGCGGTGAGTCATTAATATTTGAAGAAACACGGGTAAAAGTGATTGAGACTGCTGATGTGCTGCAGAACTATCAAAATGTGATCTGCCAATAAATAAGAAAACCCTTGATATATGACAAGGGTTTTCTTATTTTACCTGAACATAGTGGGAGGTTTCCTTCGTGCTAAATTATCTAAGCTACTAAATGGCCATTTAGTATGCAGCATTAGCAAATTTTGAATTGTATTTTATATGGTTGTTCAATTTAATTCAACATCGTGTTCTTTTGCTAAGTCTTCTATTCCTTTGTTATAATCCCTCAACATCTTTCTAGCTTCCGCAAGTTTTGCGTTTGCCTCACTCATTTTTTCATGACTCTGATTCTCAAGGGCTGTTAAAATGAGGCTAAATGCACCTTGTTGTATAGTAGCAGCTTCAATATATTGCTCATGTAATTTTCTTACTTCTTCTGTTTCTACTTTAACATCTTCTAATTCCGTAATAAAATCTCGATAAGTGGGGATAACGGTAAGGGAGATAACGTCGTACATGGTTTGATCGTCCTTGTAATTTTGTCCTGTAACGCTGTCGTAGGCATCGAGTGCTATGTTCTCTAATTCCCCGGTTTGTTTTAGTTCTTTGTTCACATAATTCAATAAATCTTCTTGTACAGGATCACTTCCGCACCCAACCAAAAATACACTTATGAGCAAAAAAAAGTATCTGAATAAAGTTTTTCTCATTAGGCATCCCCTCCCTGGTTCAGTTTATTGAAGAAAGGGGTTGACACATTACCTTGTTTTTTCTTTTTAATAAATATATGTATCTAAAATAAAACCCGAGTTAATAACTGGTTGGTAAGTGAGATTTGAATAAATATCCATATTTCAAACAAAAAATATCTTTCCTGTTAATCATTCAACAGAAAAAGTGGTTCATTAATGATTGGGAGAAAGATGAAGCAATGACTGTGCAATTGAAAGGCAACTACTAAAGTGGCAAAACATTAAATTCAATGGGAGAGCCGAGGTTTAAATCCTCGGCTTTTTGATGCTTACAAATAAATACAGACAGATGTTTCCCAATATGGAGTTTATTTGGGGGAAGATCATGTTATGGACCGTTTATAGGAATTTAGAGAAATACAGAGGGAAACGAGGTTTATAAAGGTAAGACATCTTATGAAATTATTAATTTTAAAAGAAATTAATGATGATTACATGAGTCAATGGAGTGTTGACGCTTTTTTATTTTATCAACGGCAAGCGAAGAGTATAGAAGTTTAAATTAAATAACCCTTCTTTATGAAAATATAGTAGAATTGTATTATCTTAACAGTAAAGGAGGACTATAGTTGTGAAAAGGTTATTTAAGATATTGATTATGCTTATTTTAGTATTATCGTTTTTCTCTTTTAATTCATCGAATACGGAAGCCGCTACTACTAAAATAGCGCACGTGAATATTAAGAGTGGTACTCTTACCATTCGAAGCGGTGCAGGAACAAAATATAAGAAAGTTGGATCATTGAAAAAGGATGCAGGAGTGTACGTTTATTCCCAAACTAAAAGTGGTTGGTCAGAAATTCGTTATAAAAACAAGAAAGCCTATGTAGCAACAAAGTATTTGAAGTTTGCTAATTCTTATTTAATGGATAAAAAGAAGATATATACATACATAGACATGAAAACTGGGGAAAAATCGAAACATACGTATACAGGTATATATGCTCCTGACTCAAAAAAATGGGATATATGGAAAAGTGAAGAGGGCAGTTATATCGTTGATGAAGATAAAAATGGATTATACTCGGGTTGGATGGAATCTGAATATGTTGTTGATATAAAATATCCTGTTAAAGTGGGTCAATCATGGGATAATGGTTTTGGCGAACCTAACTATACTCGTATTACTTCTATTTCTAAAACAGTTAAAACACCTGCAGGAACATTTAAAAACTGTATTGAAGTGACAGATCAGTTTGGGTATAAAAGGTATTATGCGAAAAATGTAGGACATGTTAAATTAGTTTATAAAGGGAAGACACTTAGCCAACTTGTTAGTCTGAAAAACAGATAAAGATAATTTAGAAGAGTCGGCTACGTGCCGATTCTTTTTGTTTATATGGATGGCAAGCGGAAGGGATATATTACATTTGTTGTCAAAATGAATGTTTTGTATGCACTTAGAACACGATGAATTCGCTCGTACATATTGGTAGGACGTCGATTTTCTTATACATTCGGAAGATTATGTGCATCAAACACCACTTTAAAAGTAGGTATATTTTTTCTGACTTGATTAGAGTGATGAAAGGGGTGTAGGGAAATAAACTTTTTCAAAGGCTGCATGTGGGGAATCCCTATTATCCATTCCAATGTGGATTATCATTATTTTTGCTATACGAGCTTTAATAAATTAATCAACAACTTCATGATTTAAGAAATGCCATGTACCGAGCGGGGGTGCCTTATTTTATGAATAGTTGGAATATTTTAAATTATTCCAAAAATTACACGTCGACAAAAACCAATAAGTATTTTATATTCAATGTAGAAAGCAATCATGTTGCGTTGATTGTTTTCTTTTTACTCATTTAGGCAGTCAGTTATCCTTAAAAACTGACTGCCTTTTTTATGACCTCATGACCATAGTTTGCTCCGAACTGATTGCGGATATTTTATGCCGTAAAAGAAAAGTAACAATACTTTAATGTTTATGATACTAACACAATTAGGGGAATATTGTATCATAATAATATGGATAGAATAGATATTGATAAATTGTTAGCAGAAACATTGGGTTTAGTTGATGAACAGTACAAATTTGAGGAAATTAAAAAAATAGACATTGATCAATTGCTCGATTCTTAGTGAGAAGCCGGATTTTAATCCTGGCTTTTTTTATTTTAGCGATACACTTTAGCTTTTATTGAATTTAATCGTAGATGAAGTAGGATGACCTCAATAATTTCTGGTAATATTTCATATTCTAGATAATCTAATGTTAAGGAAGAAGTTTAAGTGAGTTGAGAACGATGGTTATATTGCATGTGATTTTTCATTATATGAAAAATAATTAGTAGTCATAAAACACTAGTCCAAAAGTAGCTAAATGAGGATATTCTTAATAATTTTTACATATTTTATACATCATCCACAATAAAAGTACTATAATGAGTTTGGGATGGCAAAGAGAATCGGAGGCACTATGAAAAATTTATGGAAAAGAAATAAACCTACTGTTGATAGAGAATATTTTTTAACATATAAAAATGATGTTCGAATTGATTTACATAAATACTCAAAGTTATTAACGCAAATTGAGATGATTCATTTAACACATGAAGATTTATGCAGGATTCGTTCTATCCAAGATACGGTTAATGAACATTTAGTAGATTTAGTGAGTCGTTTTTATAAGAATCTTGAAAAAGAATCTTCGCTAATGGAGATTATCGATAACAATAGTTCAGTTAGTCGGTTACGACAATCACTTCAAAAACATATAGGTGAGATGTTTTTAGGTGTTCTTGATGATCAGTTTGTAGAACAGCGCTATACTATTGCTCATGTCCATGTTCGAATCGGCTTAGACCCTAAATGGTATATGAGTGCCTTTCAGGATCTGCTGCAGTCTATATTAACGATTATTATGCCGACTTGTCATAGTGTACAGCACTATCATGAAATGGCGTTAAGTATTACGAAAATCATTAATTTAGAGCAGCAGATTGTATTAGAAGCATATGAACTAGAAAATAAGCGTATTCGTCATCAAAACGATAAAGAGAAAAAAGCGCTTCGTGTACAGGTGAACAACAACGCCGCGCAATTGGCTGCTATTAGTGAAGAAACGAGCGCAACGAGTGTTCAAATCGTTAATAAAGTGTCTGAGATTCATCAAATCACGGAAACAGGTTCAGAGATTGCGATTAAAACGGAAGAAAAATCGAAAGAAGGTCTTCGACGTTTGAAAGCGCTGGAGGAATTAATGAATCAGGCACAGGATAATATGAAGTATATCGCTGTGGAAATGGAGCAATTAACTTCAACGTCTAAGGAAATTGAGCGGATTGTCACGATGGTAACATCGATTGCTGAACAAACGAACTTATTAGCATTAAACGCAGCGATTGAAGCGGCACGAGCTGGAGAAAATGGAAGAGGCTTTGCCGTTGTCGCAGATGAGGTAAGGAAATTAGCGGAACATACAAAAACTTCTGTATCGGAGGTTTCAAAGCTTGTCGAGGGAATTCGTCGGTATACAAGCACTATGAATACGTCGATTTCTGTTGTAAATGAAGATATTAGGAAGAGCACACAAGAAGGGAAAGAGACGAGCCTCTTTTTTGATCAAATTGTTGAATCAATGAATAATGTTAAAGAACAAAATATCAATATTGCTTCAGAAATGACAGAGTTAAGTAATATTTTTGAAGGAATGAACCAAGCATTTGAACAGGTTGCCCATTCTTCTGATGAATTAACACAAATGACGATGGTGTTATAAGAGAAAAATTACTTGTGTTCTCATTTTCAATATGCTATATTAATAAAGCGATGAGCTAATTTGTGTAAGTCGAAGAATATGCTTTATGCTAAACGTTGGGATGTGGCCCAACGGTTCTCGCCACAAACGCATCAAAGACACCGGCATTTAGTCGGTGTCTTTTTCTTTATTTGGGAGACTTTCTTTGGCCATTCGAATTTCTTCTTTTACTTGTTCTTGTATTTCATTAGGGATATCTTTTGCTGCTTCTTTAAATTCTTTTAATGCTAATCCAATAGCTCGTCCGATTTGCGGGAGCTTGTTTGGGCCGAATACGATAAGAGCTAAAGTAAGAATTAATAGTAATCCGGGGAAGCCAATATTAGAAAGCATGGTAGCATTACCTCCTGAATAATCTGTATATGTATTATTATAGCCGATTTTTTTAATTCATCGCAGTCAATTCCTTTAATGGAGTTGCCCCAAACAATAATCAGAGATTAAGATAGTTAATTATTAAATTATTACATTGATTTTATTGAAGCTTTTCGGTACAATACTTTTATAAGCTGCGTTGTACGTAATGATAATTAAGTTTTAACCTTTAAGCTGTAATAGGGAGTTTTATATTAAAACAGGAATGTTAAGCCTAGTCACTGACCTGGACAACAGGAATGTTTTTGCAAACACCCACTTTGAGGAGTGGTGGTTTAAAACTTTCTTACTTGAACTACGGCAATTGCGGCTTTTTAATTGTAATTAAGAAACAGTACAGTTCCATGTTGGGGCTGTTTTTTTATATGTAAAGAATCATTTTTCTATTAAAAAGGATTAGGGTAGTCTCATAGAAACAAACTAACAAAAATATTACGGAATTATCTGTACTTAAGAGGTATACATATGTTTGCTGTCGGTTTAATAAGTGGTTTAATAATTGGAATTATTGTGACAAGCTTATATCATAAAGAGAAAGTAAGAGCATGTATGCTACAAAGCTCACTTCAAAAGGAATTAATCTATAATACTTCGCATGATTATATGACGAAGATTTACAATCGTGCGTATTTCGAACAGGAAGTTAATAAGTACAACCAAGATCTAGACGTACCCGTTGGTATGATTCTCTGTGACTTAGATGAACTGAAATATATAAATGATCAGATGGGGCATGAGGCAGGAGACGAATTAATTAAGAGTGCTGCCCAGTTTTTAAATCAGTATTCTAATGAACATATTATTGTATCCCGAATTGGCGGAGATGAATTTACGATTTTGATGATTAATGTAGAGGAAAGTAACGTTATTCAACTTATGAAACAAATCGATTATGAATTAATGAAATATAATTTAGAAGATAATACACTTACTTTAAAAATTTCCAAAGGCTATGCGTATACGGATTGTTCATTAGGTAATATGAGACAGTTACGCATTACTGCTGATAAAGCAATGTATCAAAATAAACGGTTAAGAAAAAGTAACTTGGCTACATTATTTATACGAGATAGAGAAGAGCGAAAAGTTAGCTCGAGATAATTCGGATATCTTTTACAAAATTGATTAATATGCTCACAACCTCTACATAATACTCCATTGTTTTTCCCTCTTTAGGAAGAATATATGCATTAGACGAACAATCCGTTTATTAAACGACAACCGAATCATTTTTGTATCAAAATAACTTTTCGAGTAGTATGTATGAAATGATTTATTTTTGGTCAAACTACAGACGCAAGGCGAAATTGTAGTTTGATTTACATATTTAGGAGGTTGCATTAAATGGAACGCGGTAAAGTAAAATGGTTCAACAGTGAAAAAGGATTTGGCTTCATTGAGCGAGAAGGTGGCGATGATGTATTTGTTCACTTTTCGGCTATTCAAGGTGAAGGTTACAAAACATTAGAAGAAGGCCAAGAGGTTACATTTGAGCTAGAAGAAGGCCAACGTGGACCGCAAGCAACAAACGTAAATAAAGCTTAATATATCTAATGCAGAGAGACTGTTCCAACTTTGGTTCAGTCTCTTTTATTTGCAGGAAAAAACTTTCCCGATAGCAGGAAGAATGATGCTTCTGATTCAAAAACAAATCGTTGATTCTCAAATTTTCTTTTTGATATAATAAAACGAAATGAACATTCATTCCGTTTTTAGAAGGAGGAATATATGGTTACAAACAAACGCGATGATGTATTAGACGCAGCTTTAATTTTATTCGCTGAACGAGGATTCGATGGGACAACGATACCGATGATTGCCGATAAAGCAAAAGTAGGAGCGGGTACAATCTATCGCTATTTTGAAAATAAAGAAGCGCTTTTTAATTGTTTATTTCAATATTGGGTTACTCGATTATCCGAAATAGTCAAGGATAATTTTCCGAACGATCTAACAAATATTCGTTTACATCATCGTCATATATTTTTTCAAATTATTCAATTTGTGAATCATAATGAACATGCCCTGCACTTTATTGATTCTCACTGCAGCACTCATTACTTAGATGAGAAGAGTCAAAAGCTGTTTGCTGATTTTCTTGAATTTCTTCGGTCGATTTTAGAGAGGGGCAAAAAACAAGGAGATATTTGTTCAATGCCTGCTGATGCTTTAATAGCGATCGTATATGGTGCTATTGTTCAATTATTTAAACTAATGCGCATGAATATACTTGAAGAGACACCAGAACTATTAGTTAATATTGAAGAATGTTGTTGGAATGCTATCAAAGCTCATTGACTTGGATAGCGTTGAAATATGCGGAATGAATATTCATTCCTAAAAGGGGAAGGAGAAATACAATGAAGAAAGTAAAGAATTGGAGGACATTATCTTTATTTATATGGATTGTACTGACGATTATAACAGTTCTTACAATGCCTGATATGAACCAATTAGTAAGAGACAAAGGGCAATTGACAATTCCTGAAAATGCACAAAGTGAAGTTGCGCAATCGATGATTAAAGAGATGGATGAAAATGGAGATGAAGCCTATCAGATTATTGCTGTTTTCAATAGTGGAAATGATCATGAATTAACGAAAGAACAAAAAGAACAGATTGAATCAGTTATTAATCAATTGAAAGCTAAGAAAGAACAGTTAGGAATTAAAGATATTGTTTCTCATCTGGATAGTAAAGAAGTTGAAAAACAACTATTTTCTGAAGATCAAACAACCATTCTAACGCAAATATCTGTGGAGAGAGAGACCGGGACGATAAGTGAGGTAACTGATCGCCTTTATAAAGGGATAGAGATAAAAGGGGTAAACACCTATCTAACAGGAAGCGAAGTAGTTGGAGAAGACTTTGTTCAATCTTCGCAAGAAGGCATTAAAACAACAGAAAAAATTGCTGTTATTTTTATTTTAGCTGTATTAATTCTTATCTTTAGATCGCCAATTGTTCCAGTCATTTCTCTGTTAACAGTTGGAGTATCTTATATCGTTTCCTTAGGAATTATCGCTCATTTAGTTGACCAGTTTAATTATCCATTTTCTAACTTTACACAAGTGTTTTTAGTGGTGATTTTGTTTGGAATTGGGACCGACTATAATATTTTATTATATACCCGATTTAAAGAAGAACTTAGTAAGCAAGAGGATGTACTTTCTGCGATTAAAGTAACTTATAAATCAGCAGGAAAAACGGTCTTATATAGTGGTATTGCTGTTTTTATTGGCTTTATGGCGCTTATTTTGGCGGAGTTTAAGCTCTATCAAGCAAGTTCTCCTGTAGCCATTGGAGTGGCAATTCTACTTCTAGTTTTAATTACTCTAAATCCATTTTTTATGGCTGTACTTGGAAAAAGAATGTTCTGGCCGATTAAACGGTTTGAGGGACATGCAGATAGTCGTATCTGGGCATTTCTTGCAAGCAAATCGGTGTTACGACCAATTATATCTATCATAGTAGTAGCGATATTATGTACGCCATTTTTATTAAAGTATAGTAGTGTACTTAGTTATAATGACCTTTTAGAAGTGGATGATGTCTATGCATCTAAGCAAGGTATTCAGATTATTGATGACCATTTTCCACCAGGTTTTTCGTCACCAACTACTCTAGTTATTCAATCAGGTCAGAAGTTAGATAATCAAGAGTCACTACAAATTTTGGATGAATTATCCAATAAATTGTTGAAGATTGATAGTGTATCAAATGTCTATACGCCCACACGTCCAGCTGGTGAAAAAATAGAAGATTTATATATTGATAATCAAACAAATACCCTTTATAAGGGAATCGGTGACGCTAATGAAGGAATTGGGAAAATAAGCGAAGGTTTTTCTTCTACTGGAGATCAGCTAGCAAGTAATACGAATGGACAAGACAGTGTACAGCAGTTAATCGATGGCACGAGTGCATTACAAAATGGCGTTTCAGCCATGGGAGAGGCCATGAATCAAGTAACGGCAGGAATGAATGATGGGGCCCAAGGAGCAGAGCAATTAGCAACGGGTCTCGCTTCATTAAAAGAAACAGTCGGGACATTATCAAATGGGACTGCTGAATTAGCTAAAAGCTATAATCAACTGCAAGTAGGGTTAGGTGCTGTCGGTAATCAATTTTCTAGTATCGAACAAGCAATAACGGGTGCTAAGGCTGGTTACGAACAAATTGAAACTTTAATGACAAGTTATATTCAAGCTAACCCAGAAGCAGCCAATGATTCAAATGTACAGAAAACAATTGGAATTGCCAAATCAGGAAAAGAACAATTAGGAAAACTGGCGGAAGAGTTGAGTAAAGTGACACCTCAATATAACGCAGCGATGTCTTCCTTTAAAGAGGCGAATACAGCACTGGCACAAGTGAACAAAGGCTTATCACAAATGGAGACTGGAGTAGGTAAGTTACAGTCAGGAGCGGTAAGTTTACAAAGTGGTTTACGAGACGGTGCAGCAGGTTCTAGCCAGATTGCCAATAAAACGACAGATTTACAATCAGGCTTACAACAAATTAATGCAGGACAAAAACAACTGCAAACTGGACTAAATGATTTAGAAAAGAAAATGAAAAAACTACAGTCAGGCCTTTCAAAAAGTTCAGAAGGATTGGATGAAGTAAGTAATGGGCTGGATGATGCTAGGGGCTATTTAAGTGGACTTAGTGAGTCAGAGGCCTCTGATCAATTGTATATTCCTAAAGAGGTAATGAAAAGTGAGGATTTCCAAAAGGCATTAGATATGTATATGTCTAGTGATCGTCAAACGGTTCGAATGAATATTATTTTAGATGTGAATCCTTATTCAGCAGAAGCGATGTTAGTTGTTAGAAATATTGAAAAACAAGTAGAAGCTTCGTTAAAAGGAAGTGAATTATCAAAAGCGCAAGTAGCGATTGGTGGAAAAACATCGCAAAATGCAGATTTACAGGATATTGCTAGTGGGGATTTTAGTCGCACTGCAACAATTATGTTAATTGGCATAGGGCTTGTTCTTATTATCATCACTCGCTCATTTTGGCAGCCTATTTTCATTATCGGCTCTTTAATACTAGCATATAGTACATCTATTGGAATTGCCGAAATGATTTGTACAAAAATTTTAGATGTGGATTATTTAAGCTGGAATGTTCCGTTCTTTAGTTTTATTATGGTCATTGCATTAGGAGTCGATTATAGTATTTTCTTAATGATGCGCTATCGTGAAATAGAAGAAGGTGTATTTCAGGTGACCGCTATTATAGAAGCGGCGCGTCATATTGGTGGAGTTGTTATTTCAGCTGCAATTATTTTGGGAGGAACGTTTGCTGCTTTGTATCCTTCCGGAGTTGTCACACTCATCGAAATAGCAACGGCTGTTATTATTGCATTAATTCTACTAAGTTTTGTCATGCTGCCGATTTTTATACCAGCGTTAATGGCATTGATGGCTAAATTAAACAGCTTTAGTCGTGGTACAAAAGAAATTTAAGAAAAGTAATCCCCTGATTTTATTTCACCATATCAGGGGTGTTTTTCTAATCTTTTCTTTTTTAGTGCGGTTTTCTAATCATTGAATCATTCGTTGAGTTGATACTTTCTACATAAAAAACACTAACGATATTAATGAGGTAGGTGTATAAAATAAACCATCTATTAGTTTACTATGTTTTTGGAATATTTAATGGTGTTGGATAAGTAAAATAGGCGAACACTCACGTTTATAGCACATAAAATGGATTACCTAGATCTAGGTGAGGAGGAGTTAGTTTATGTATCCGCACAGAAATTCACATCCGAATTATCCGGTTCAAAGTATGCCGGAGTTTGTAGATTCACAACAAATCATCCAAAGAATAACTATGCTTGAAAATCAATTAGGCAGGCTTATTCAATTGATGGAACAGAATAATAAATTATTACGAAAGATGGAGCAACAGCAAAATCGTGTTGTAACGTCAGGCGGAGGATCGGTTATTGTGAGAATGTAAATTCAAGTCCCCTTCGGTATTGAAGGGGACTTGAATGTATGGATAAGTGCTAGACATAAACCCTTATCCTTCTTATTTTTGTGCTTTTAATAAATCACGAATTTCCGTTAATAATTCTTCCTCACGTGTAGGCTTTGCTGGTTCTGCAATCTCTTCTTTATCTTTCTTTCTTTGTAAACGATTGAATACTCGAATGAATATAAAAATAGAAAAGGCCACAATGACAAAGTCAACAATCGTTTGAATGAAATTTCCGTATTTTACAACAGCATCTCCTAGTGTAAATTGCAAGTTTGCAAAACTGATGCCCCCAAGAAGCAAACCAATCAGTGGCATAATAACATCTTCTACTAGAGATGAGACAATTTTACCGAAGGCGGCTCCAATAATAACCCCGACCGCTAGATCGACAACATTTCCTTTTAAAGCAAATTTTTTGAAATCATTTAACATATATGCCATCCTTTCGAGTTCTGTAGCAATAAGAACTGTTCAATATGTTATAGCATATTTTCATCGCTAATAAAAGCTAATGACGTTTAAAAATAGCAAGCAGTATCAAACAGGAATGGTAATGAGAAAAGTGGTTCCTTGTCCAACTTCACTTTCTACCTCAATTTTTCCTTTCACTTTGCTGATTGTACTGTATACCATAAGCATACCCAGTCCTGTACCTTCTTTTTTCGTAGAATAATAGGGTTTTCCTAAATGTGAAATTTCTTCACTTGTCATTCCCGTTCCAGTATCTCTAATTTGGATGAAGATCTTTTTCTTTCGTTCTAAAACATCGATATATAGAGTACCGCCATCTTTTTTCATTGCTTCGATTCCATTTTTGTACAAATTAATTAAACATTGCTGAATTTGATTTATATCAAATGTTTTATATAAGGAGTTATTAAAATTTACCTGTATAGCAACATGATGCATATTTGCATAGGGCGTCATGACGTTTGTTACATATTCTATTTCTGCTTTAAAATTAGAGTAAACCATATTGTTCGATTGCGGTTTAGCAAAAACTAAAAAATCACTCACGATTTTTTCGGCACGTTCTAATTCAAGTAAGGAATATTCAATGTACTTCTTTTCCTCCATACTTATCGTTTTGGATGTATTTAATAATTGGAGAAAGCCGTTTGTAACAGTCAGTGGATTTCTTATTTCATGAGCTACACTAGCTGATAATTCACTCACGATATTTAACTTCTCTGAATGAATAAACGTTTCTCGCTCTTTCATATTAGCGATAATTTTTTCTATTAAAGTAGTAATAATCATTATTGCAATACTGTAAGTAATGATAGCGTAGAATGTTAATTCCCAAAATTCTTGATTGATTGGCACTTGAAAGCTTAAGGTAAGAAGATACAGGAACATAGTAAAAAAAGCTGTTACTGTTGCATATAAGACCCTGTTTTTTGAATGTAGTTGAATGAATTTTCCTTTGAATAAAGGAATTACTATAAAAATAACGGAAGAGAACAAGAAAGACTGTATAACACCTTCTCCGCCAATAAAGAATCGATAAATATTAAGTACTACATAAAGTGGGAACACCATTTTGTATCCATTGTAAAGTGCGAGAATGAGAAAAGGGACGAAGCGTAAATCAAAAATAAATCCTACTTCTAGTTTAATAGGGTAGGCCATACATAAAAACATGGAAGCAGCTGAAAGTAAAATATAAATGAATGTATGATGCCTAGCTGGTAATCTATTTTCAAAAAAAATAAGAAACGTTAAAACGGGAAGAAGTAAAAAAAGAAAGTTTAAAAGTAAAATTTCAATCAAAGCAAGCTTCCTTTCATAGGGACTTAAATACATGCCATACAATAATATTCGCTTTTTATCATACTATAATTTTATTAAGATAGTATCGATAAATGTAAAAAGGTAAGTACCTATCTTTTATAATAGATACTTACCTCATTATTATAAAGTCTTTATCATGAATAACATTGAATGATTCGATTATATACGACTCGTGCTCTTTTCGAATCATGTGTGCCGTGAATAATCGCACGACCATCTTTAAATATAACGATTCGATAGTCTTCAAATGTGCATGACAGTAAATAAGGGTTGACCGTCACTTGAGTAACAAACGGTTGTAAGCTTTCTTTCAAGCGATCTAGTGAGAGCGTAAGGGAGATACCTGGGCGAATTTGCACGGCATCTCGACCACATAAAACATCTGTTTTTGTTTGGTTTTCAAATGATAGATATGGATAGGTCGCTTTCTCACCGCATGTCGGGCAATGTTTATTTTTCATAGTAGCGATTGTAATGTCCGCTTTTTCATTTTTCCAAATATCGATTGATTGAAGCGTTGGTACAAGCTCGTGACCAGTGAGTAACTTTAAAGCCTGTGTCACTTGAAACGATGCGATGATTTGAACGATTGGATCAATAACGCCGACTGTATCACACGTCATGCCATCAAGGGGCAAGTGATTCATTAAACAATGTAAACAGGGAGTCTTACCTGGAATGATAGAAAAAGTTAGACCGTAACTAGCTACACAGGCACCGAATATAAAAGGCACGCCTTGTTTAACAGCGGCATCATTTACAACCATTCTTGTTTCAAAGTTGTCTGTTGCATCAATAATAATTGATTGACCTTGGACAAATGCTTCAATATTAGAGGCATTGATATCGACAATGTGACTGTTAATAGTAATCTCACTGTTTATTTGCTGCAGACGATTTTTGGCTGCCACTGCTTTTGGTAGCTTATTCATCGCATCTGCTTCTGTATAAAGATGTTGTCGGTGTAAATTACTATATTCGACATAATCGCGGTCCACAATCGTAATGGTCCCGGCACCTGCTCGTGCAAGCATTTCTGCATTAGCTGATCCTAGTGCACCTGCTCCTATAATGAGTACATGTGCTTGTTGTAATTGTTCCTGTTCATTATTGCCTAAAAATAATGCTTGTTTTTGATAGCGATTAATCAAGAAGTCACCATCCCCGTTGTAGGGCTGCTTGCTTCACCGTAGTTTTTCTCTGCTATTCTTCCGGCTTCATAGCCAAGGTGCCCGGCTTCAATCGCTAGTTTCATAGCCAGTGCCATCTTGACAGGGTCTTTTGCACCTGAAACAGCTGTATTAAGTAAAACGCCATTTGCTCCTAGCTCCATTGCATACGCAGCGTCTTTCGGAGAACCGATACCGGCATCAACAATGACAGGGACGGAAGACTGTTCGATAATAAATTGAAGATTTAACGGATTGATGAGTCCTTTTCCAGAGCCGATTGGCGATGCACCAGGCATAATCGCATGAACTCCAAGTTGTTCAAGCCTTTTAGCTAATACAACATCATCAGAGGTATAAGGCAGGACAATAAATCCTTCTGCTAACAGCATTTCGGAAGCTTTTAGTGTTTCAACAGGATCCGGTAATAAAGATTTGTCACAGCCAATTACTTCAACTTTAATCATATCGCATAAGCCCGAAGCTTTTGCTAGTTTAGCAATTCTAACAGCTTCTTCAGCTGTTTTGGCACCAGCTGTATTTGGAAGCAGTTTATATTTAGTTAAATCTAATTGTTCAAGAAAGTTTGGTTGAGATTCTTCAAAAATATTCATTCTGCGAACCGCAAACGTTAAAATCTCGGTTCCAGAAACTTCAACGGCTTGCTTCTGAACCTCAAAGGAAGGGAATTTCCCTGTTCCTAGTAAAAGTTTTGATTGAAATGTGTGATGAGCTATTTTTAACATGATTATCATCCTCCTCCTACAAAATGAACAATTTCTACTGTATCTCGATCTGATAATGCTTGTGCTGTGTATTGCTCTTTATAAATAATTTCTTTATTTACTTCTACGACAACAATGCGGTTTTCCAGTTTATATAATTCAAGTAAATCCTGAATACAGTGTACGGTTTCTGGCAGTTCAATAGTTTTTCCGTTTAATTGAATCGACTTCATGATTTCACCTCTTTTGGCGATTGATTTTAAAGGCTTCCATCCAATCTTTTCTTATTTCTTTTTTCATAATAAAATCTCGAATCATTTGTCCTGTGGCAGGAGCGAGCAAAATGCCATTTCGATAATGCCCTGTGGCGAATAAAATGCCTTCATCATCAGGATGATGACCGATAAATGGCTTTTGATCAAACGTTTGTGGACGAAGCCCTGCCCAAAAGGACTCGATTTTCATATCGATGATGGACGGGAGCATCGTTTTTGCTTTAGCAATGAGATTCTCGACACCACCAAGACTTGCCTGTTCATTCCAATCATTTTCGACCATGCTGGCTCCAAGCACAAGTCTGCCGTTGTTTCGCGGTACAATATAGCAGTGTTCATGAAATAATGTATGCTTTAAAAGCGGCTTTTCACTTGAAACTGATACACATTCCCCTTTGACAGGAGTAAGCGTATTGGTTAAACCAAGCTGATGGAAAAAGTTTGAGCTCCATACACCATTTGCGACAACGACATATTTAGCTTGGAAATTTCCTTTGCTCGTTTTAATCGTATAGGAACTGTCTTGCTTTTGAATCGAGAAAACGGATGTATATTCAAAAATCGATGCCCCCAATACTTGAGCACTCTTTCCAAATGCTTGACAAACAGAACTAGGTAAGACATTAACATCATCTTCAATAAAAGCGGCTCCGATAATATTCGTTGAAACAGAAGATTCTTCATGTCGTACATTATCTCTGTCATACCATTTGACGGTAGGAAGGGAGAGGGTAGAACTTAGCTCACTTTTTTCAGCCTCTGAATAAGCGAGCTGAAAAATTCCGCCTTTTCTTAACTCAATATCGATACCGCTTAGCTCTTTTAGCTCATCTTGAAGCTGGAAATAGGCTAGTTGACTCTTTCTTGCAAAAGGATAGAAAATCTCAAGATCATTGCATTCTGAATGAGCTCCTAACATACCAGCTGCTGCACTTGTCGATTTACTAGCTAGTTGCTTTTCCTCAAACACGGCAACATCAATCTGTTCTTTCGCTAAATAGTAGGCGATGGAGCAGCCGATAATTCCACCGCCTATAATGGCTACTTCATAATTTGTTTTCACATGAATTCTCCTTACATAATTTAAAAAAATCTAATGCGGATGCATAGGGATTTGGTGAAGAAAAAATGCCCGACATAACCGCAATGCCGTCTGTTTTTAGTTGTTGAAGGGCGTCTACCCGAGTTGGTGTAATGCCACCAATGGCATATACAGGGATTTTTAGTGCTTGTTTCATATTGCTAATAGTATGTATGCCATTTGGAGCCAGTCCCTTTTTACAATCTGTTTCAAAACAATGTCCATATAACACATAATCCGCTCCATCTGTTTGTGCTTGTTTTGCTTCTTCTAAAGAATGAATCGAACGACCAATCCGTAAGTGCGGAAAGTTTTCTCTCACTTTTTGGATAGGAAGGCTATGTGATGGAAGATGGATATTCGAAATTTGTGTGAGTAACGCGATATCTAAGCGGTCATGAATGACGAGTTTTTCTTTGTTTACATCTGCTTGTTCTAAAAGCTGAATGAGTAACAGAACTTCATGAGCCGTTTTTGATTTTTCACGAATATGGATATAATCAACAACATTTTGAATAGAAGAAATGATACTTGTCAGTTCGCTAACTGTATGTGAATCATCTGTTACAGCAATCAGTTTCATATTCGTTTACTCCTCTTTACTAGTAGTACACGCAAAAAAACCACTAACCTTAAATAGGAAAGTGGTTTTGTTATTTGTACACAAATAAGCACAAAGAATAACGAACACTTCCCTACGCAGGTGCGAACCTGTTCAGGTTATGAGGGTTTAAAAGTAACTACTTTATTCTCAGCCCTTATCAAGGGATCCCCTAGTGAATTAATTAAATAGTTTTAAAATTTATATTTAAAATATCATAAATCTGGAAGGTGTACAATAAAAATTTAAAAAATAATTTATTGATAAATAGGAAGCTTGATAGAAAAGCAAGTTCCTATTCCTTGTTCACTTACGACTGTAATCTGGCCATTCATTTGATTAATAATACTATACGAAACCATCATTCCAAGCCCTGTGCCTTTTTCTTTTGTTGTAAAATAGGGCTCCCCAAGGCGATTGATTTGTTCTTGTGTCATACCTGTTCCTTCATCTTGAATATCGATTTGAATGGTATGCTGAGTATTGGTTTGAATAATGTGCAGTTTTCCGTTAATCCCCATAGATTCTATGCCGTTTTTTAACATATTAATTAAACATTGTTGAAACTTTTTGCGCTCTCCCTTAACGACATATTGGCCATCATCTAATAAAGATAGTTTGATTTGTATGCTGTTCATATTAGCTAAAGGGGTAATGACATTGATGGCATGCTGAATTTCCTCCGCAACATTGATTTTTTCTTCTTTTTCAAGCGCAGGCTTAGCAAATGTTAAATAATCATTAATGACTTCTGTTGCACGATCCAGTTCTTGTAGTGCAATTTCTGTATATTGTTTTCTTTTTTGGTCAGAGGTCTCCTCAGATAGCATTTGGATAAATCCTCTACTGGCGGTGAGTGGATTACGAACTTCATGAGAAATACTGGCTGCTAAATGACTAACCATTTGTAGTTTCTCTGCTTTCACTAACTTTTGAAGTATGTGGAAATTAGCTTGAATGACTTCCCACAGCAAGTTCGTAAACACCATCGCAATAATTTCAATGGAAATATATTGTACCCATAGATTTGCTTCTCTGTTTATGTCAAATAGTTGTTCAGATACCAACAGGGAGAGCAGTAAACCGATAAAAGTTAGTGAAGTGCTTATTATCACTTTATATTTTACAGAAAATTGAAAAAAATATTTAGATATAAAGAATAGTACAATAGAAAAAGAAAAGAAAGTAATACATGCTATATAAAAGCCGTTATCGCCATTTAGCCAAAAGCGAATGAATAACATTAAGAATAATAAAGGAATTCCTAATTTATATCCGCCATATAACCAACCTAGGATAAAGGGAACCCAACGAAGATCCCATACATAATAAGGCCCTGTATCAACAGGGAACATCATACAAAGAATAAGGGAGGCGATAGGGAAAATGGCAAATGTCCCTTTTTTGAAGTTTTCGAATTTATAAGAATATTTGGCGAAGTAAATCATTTGTACCAAAAATAAAGGAAGAATAGTAAATAGGAAGTTAATTAACAAATTTTTTGTTATCAAAGACATAGTTGCACCGAACTTTCAATAATTTATAACTTTAAATATTCGCTATTATTAGGTGAAATTCCTTTTGTTATTTTAAAAAAAATGGTAGAAAAATACACTTTTGTTTTCTGCTCTGTAAATGATGATGGCTTTAAAGAAGCGGAAATTGGAATTGTACTTGGTATTCCATTCTTTATTTTGCTAGTTATTATATTTGATTGTTTTTAGCCGAATGTACTCGGTATGCATATCGTTGTGTTACCCATCGTGATTTCATTTATCGTGTTTGTCGTAGTTAGTTTGTTAACGCAAAAATACATAGTGTTGCAAAAAAAGCTTAGCTATTAATAAGGGTAAATAAACAATAAAAGACTGATCACTAGCATTCTATGATCAGTCTTTTTATTATATTTTGGAATGAGCTGGATTAATTTGTTCCGAAAAATGTAATTTCATCAAAGCTATCAAAATCTTTATACACTAATTCTAATTTTTTACCTGGTGATACTCGATAAGTCAAATATCCACTTAAAGTTTTACCTTTAGCAAGCTCCACAATGGTATCCAATTCATTGTATTTAGTCGAATAAAACTGTAAATCCAGGGCATCTTTGAATTTATCGTTAATATATAGGTCTGGGAAAATCCAGGAATCTGTTTCGCTCTATAATTTTTAATGACAACATAAAGTGAGATATAAGATAACAAACAATGAAACTATAAGTTTTCCAGATGAACCGATAGTGGCACATCTTAAAAATGTATATTCGAATATAATCCTAATTCATGTTAGATCTAAACGCTATCAGTAATTTATGGTAATTAAAAAGAGGGATAATGGCAAAAATCGATCGAAAAATTTGTTATATAACAGATTTTTATTTTTAGAAATGTATTGACACAGTGGTGGTTCTGTTATATATTTTATATAACTTAAATAATTGTTATACAACAGGGGGAAGCGAAGATGGAAACGTATCGTGAAGCATATGAAAGCTATAAAAGAGCATGTGAAAATTACGGAATGGAGTCGATGACTTTTTATCATTTTGTAACACACTTAACGAAAGAACAATTGAATGAATATGATAATCAAGCTAGTTAATGAAAAAGGACGTGATGACTACGGATCTCGCAGTTGAAGCCAAATAGAAACCCTGCCCGTTTATATATAAAAACAGGCAGGGTTTAATTATGTTTGTTGAAGAAAGTTTTTTGTTCATGTTTAAAGGACTTGCGGAATATCTTTGATAAAGAAGGCGTTAACAATATGCAAATACTGTAATTAAGGGGGACAAGCATATGAGAGCTGCTCAAATTATTGAACAAAGAAAACCGTTAAGAGTAGGTCATGTACCTGACCCAACTCCAGGTCCGCATGATGTCATTGTGAAAGTCGAAGCAAGCGGAGTGTGCCGTAGTGATTGGCATGCTTGGATGGGAGATTGGGAATGGATTGGTTTAAGTCCCGTACTTCCGATTATTCCAGGTCATGAATTAGGCGGTGTTGTTGAAGCGGTAGGAAAAGAAGTGAAAAACTTTCGTCCAGGGGATCGAGTAACGACTCCTTTCCACGAAGGGTGCTCACATTGTTTAAACTGTTTGAGTGGTCAATCAAATCGCTGTGATTCTTTACAAATTTTTGGATTTAGTTATGATGGAGCGTATGCAGAATATGTGAAAGTACCAAATGGGGATTTTAACTTAGTTGCTCTTCCTGATGAAGTGGACACGCTTACAGCTGCAGCTATTGGTTGTCGCTATATGACTGGCTATCATGGCGTCATGCGCAGCAATATTAAGCCAGGGAATTGGCTTGTTGTTCATGGTGCAGGAGGTGTTGGGCTATCTGCTGTTCAAGTTGCCAATGCGATAGGCGCTCAAGTCATTGCAGTTGATGTAGATGAGGCTAAATTGGACATGGCTAAGGAGGAAGGTGCCGTTGTTGGTGTGAACGCTCGCCAAGAAAATGTCGTGGAAGCCATTCGAGAAATAACGAAGGGTGGGGCACATGCATCCATCGAAGCACTTGGAATTCAAGAAACGATTTTAAATTCGGTCACTTCTTTACGCAAAGGAGGCCGACATGTTCAAATCGGTTTAACTACAAAAAATGAAGGGGGCTTAGTTGGTCTTCCGATTGATGCGATTACGGCAATGGAGTTAGAAGTGGTCGGAAGTCTAGGTAACCCTCGCTCGGAGTATAATGGTTTACTAGCATTGATTGCTCAAGGGAAGTTAAATCCAAAGTCACTCGTTTCACGTGAGATTGCCTTAGATGATGTATCTGAGGTGCTTCATGATATGACAAGCTATAAAACATATGGGTTTAATGTAATTACACAATTTAAATAGAAGAGAGATGACTTTGACACAGGCTTCTGGTTTGTGTCTACTTTTTTGAGTTTAAAATATTTTCTAAGCTACCAAATTTGGTAGCTTAGAAAATATTTGATTAAATAAATGTAAGTAATATACCGCCAATGGCTCCGCAAACAACAATAATCCAAGGAGGGAGCTTCCAAAACATAAGCATACTAAATAAGATGGCAGCAAAGGCGAAGTCAATGGAGGTTAGAATGGAGCTAGTCCAAATAGGTTGGTAAAATGCGGAGATTAAAATACCAACTACTGCAGCATTTACCCCCATAAACGCCCCTTTAATTTTAGGATTACGACGTAAAGTATCCCAAAATGGTAACGTACCAAGGATTAGAAGGAAGGCGGGTAAGAATATAGCAATAGTTGCGACTAAGCCGCCTTGCCAACCATACATAATAGCACCTAAATAGGAGGCAAATGTAAATAATGGGCCAGGTACTGCTTGGGTTACACCATAGCCAGCTAAGAAAGCTTCTTCGCTAATCCATCCAGTGGGAACAAATTCTCGTTCTAGTAAAGGGAGAACGACATGACCGCCGCCAAAGACTAAAGAACCAGATCGATAGAAGCTATCAAACATGGCCACCCAGTGAGATGTAGTTATTTCCTTTAAAATAGGCAATAGAATCAGTAATCCAAAGAATAATGTTAAACATAGGATTCCTGCTTTTCGTGTAATGGGGAACTGGATACTTTCTTCGTCACTTTCAGTATGTTGTTTATATAGAAGATAACCAAGAAGTGCAGAGGTGCAAATAACAACTACTTGAGTAAGGATAGATTGCCATAAAAGTGTTCCTACTAATGAGAATAATGCAATGTTTTTTCTTTTTAAATCAGGGGCTAAATTTTTTGCCATCCCTAAAATAGCATGTGCAACTACGGCTACCGCTACTATTTTTAATCCATGTATCCAGCCAGCTTCTCCTGTATCCAGCCCTTGAAGGAGTATGGCAAATAGCATGAGAGCAATTACGGAAGGAAGTGTAAATCCGATAAAAGCTACGATTCCACCTAGAATTCCTGCGCGCATAACTCCTATCCCAATTCCTACTTGGCTACTAGCTGGACCGGGTAAAAATTGAGAGAGTGCTACTAAGTCCGCATAACTTTTTTCATCCATCCATTTTCTTCTTCGAATATATACCTCATGGAAATATCCTAAATGAGCAACGGGACCGCCAAACGATGTTAATCCAAGTTTAGTCGAAACGAAGAGTATTTCTAGTAATGATTTAAATCTACTGTTCATATCGAGGTTCTCCATTCTTTTAATCTTGCAACGGTAAAATCAAAGTTTCATAAAATGTAACATAGTGCATGGTTCGTTTTCAATTTGATTAATAGAAAATTTACATAGTTTTAATATAAAAAAAGCTTGTAGACAGACCCTGATATGGAGGCGTTGTCTACAAGCTTTTATGAAGCTGTGTAAGATATTAATCAAACTGTAACTTATAATCTCCCTGCTTTTTTTATTGAATTATAAATGATATTATATACATTGGTTTTACATACATAATTTAAGGAGATGAACAGAATGGCTAAAAAGGGATACATTGTAATGGAAAATGGAGAAAAGATTGAGCTTGAATTTTACCCTAATGAAGCTCCTAACACAGTAGCTAACTTTGAAAAACTAGCTAATGAGGGCTTTTATGATGGAGTAGTTTTCCATAGAGTAATTCCAGGGTTTGTAAGCCAAGGTGGAGACCCTACAGGTACAGGAATGGGTGGAAGTGGTACTACTATTAAATGTGAGACTGAGGGAAATCCTCATAAACATGAAGCAGGCAGCTTATCTATGGCTCATGCTGGTAGAGATACAGGCTCTAGCCAGTTTTTCATTGTTCATGAGCCGCAACCTCATCTAAATGGAGTCCACACTGTCTTTGGTAAAGTGACATCAGGTCTTGAAACTGCAAGAGCTATGAAAAATGGTGACACAATGAAAGAAGTAAGAGTATTTGATGCGGAGTAATTAAATCATGTAAATGAGAGCAGGGCTGTTAATCAGCTCTGCTCTTTTTTTGTTCCTTAATTTATAGCCTGTCACAGTTTTTTGAATGCCTCTAAGGATAGTCCTGCGAAATCAGGGGAGAGGATAAAGATGGGGATTATATACAATGTTTGATCAAGACCTAAGTCAAATAAATTGGAATTTTGTACGCTAGGAGAACTTCAACCTAAAGATATTTAACAGTTATAAAAATTGACTAGTATCCATTCTAGCGGAACTTCTTCCCTTAACCTGCTTTAACGTCGCTACTATAAGAAAGCTAACAATCACCAATAAGAGCCATGAACTTACCTTTCCTAGATGAACGAGACTCCATGCTTCGGTTTGGTTTGGATATTTCCACGCTCCAAAGAACGTTGCGATATTTTCAGCTATCCATATAAAAAATCCGATGAGTACAAAAGAAAGCGCGAGTGGCATACGATAACGAGTTCCATCAACCTCATATGTAACCCATGATTGCCAAAAGACGATCATTACAAGTCCAGATAACCACCAACGAACGTCAATCCAATAATGGTGGGTGAAAAAATTCAAATAAATCGCAGCTGCAAGAGGTACAACTACCAAAAACGGTGGCCATTTAACCAGTTCAACTTTCAACCGCCTCCATGCCTGGCAAAGATAACTCGCTACACTTGCGTACATGAATCCGCTATACAAAGGCACTCCAAAAATTTTGAAATACCCTTCCTCTGGATAAGACCAGGAGCCCATATGTACCTTGAAAAGTTCAAGAGTAAGTCCAATAAGGTGGAACAAGGTGATAACCTTTAGTTCATCCCTTGTTTCAAGCCCAGAACGCACCATCCACCACTGCATCAGAAGGCAGATGATGAGCAGCCAGTCATACCGTGGTAGAAAGGGAAGTGGTATGATTTGTGTAAAAGCCAAAGAGACAAAAATAATGACAGGAAACAAACACGATAGGGCTTGCTCCCAACCAAAACGAACGAGTTGTTTTAGTGTTCTCATGATTGGTGCCTCCAAAAGTTTTTTCTGAATATGTGTAAGTCCTGCTTATTGGGTATCTTCGTCACTTTTGTATTCTAAAATATCTCCAGGCTGACATTCTAAAGCCTTACAAATCGCCTCTAAAGTGGATAATCGAATCGCTTTTGCCTTTCCATTCTTCAATATAGAAAGGTTAGCCATTGTTATGCCAACTCTCTCGGATAGTTCTGTCACGCTCATTTTCCTTTTCGCCAACATCACATCAATATTGATTATAATTGCCATTGTTTTCACCTCAGACCGTTAAGTCATTTTCTGATTTTATATCAATCGCTTCTTTTAACAGTTTTTGAAGAACAGCAGCAAAGACTGCAATCACCATTGAAGCAAAAGGAACAACCAATCCGATAAAGATGACACCTGGGGCGTCGTCTTTATCCGCAAATAGATAAAAGAGCGGCAAGACTAGCACATGTAAGCTACTGATTGTGATGGCACAGTATTTGATTTTCTTTAAAGATTTTACAGATAATTCGGAGAAAGCTTTGTTCTTGTCAATATATCTTAAAAGTTTAAATGCCTGATACAGAGCAAAGTAAAAAGGTATCGCTGATGCATAAAAAACGATGGAAACGAGATATTTTATATAAGCAAACTCTGGCAGCAATTGTGCTGTAATATTTCCTATCTCAGGCACCAAAAAGATACACAAAGCAAGAACTGGGATTCCAATAAAAATAACAGCTATCTTTAAAAATAGTGTTGTAACTTGTTTCATAAAAAGCACCTCACTTATTTATTTTCAATTTGAATTTAGCACAGTATTTATCGTTTTACAATAAAAAATTATTTATTTTAATAGTATTTTTATTGTTATTTAATTGTCCCTTTGATTTTAGATAAAATAAAAAGCATTCCTCATTATTTATAGAGAAATGCTTTCTTTTTGATTCCTATTTCGATTGCATGACATTTTTTGTAGAAAGAAGATTCATCTCTTTTCCGATTTTCACAAAGGTATGTAAAGCGTATTCCAACTGTTCCTGCTGATGAGTGGCCATTATGGTTAGTCGAATACGGCTCATGCCTTCAGGTACTGTAGGTGGGCGAATAGCTGGAGCAAAAATTCCTTCTTCTTCTAATCTTTTGGAAAAACGCACAGCATCTTGTGCGGAACCAATTAAAACCGCAAGAATCGGAGTAGAGCCATCTACAAGTGTAAAACCTGATTTTTTCAATCCGTTCCGTAAAAATTCCGCATTTTCAAGCAGTCGTACGCTTCTTTCTCTTTCTTCACGAATGATACGAATTCCTTCTATACTAGCAGCGACAACACTAGGAGATAAAGCCGTTTGGAAAATAAAAGAACGAGCTTTATTGCGTAAGTATTGAATGAGGGATTGAGATGCCGCGACATATCCACCCTCTGCGCCAATTGATTTACTAAGCGTTCCCATTAATAAATCGATCTGCTGCGTCAATCCAAAATATTCGGCTGTGCCAGCACCTGTTTTACCCAGAATTCCTGTAGAGTGTGCATCATCGACCATTACCATAGCTCCGTATTTTTTTGCAAGTGAGACGATAGCAGGGAGTGGAGCAATATTTCCGTCCATGCTGAACACACCGTCTGTAACAATGAGCTTTCGTTGATAAGAGGTTACACTTTGTAATTTTTTCTCTAAATCGTTCATATCAACATGATTGTAAATAACCGTATCAGCTTTACTTAAGCGGCAGCCATCAATGATGCTAGCGTGGTTTAGGGAATCGCTTAAAATAACATCACCCTGCTTCATCAAAGTAGAAATAATGCCGACATTTGCTAGGAATCCGCTGCTAAATACAAGGCTAGCTTCCTTTCCTTTAAAAGAGGCAATGTCACGTTCTAACTGTTCATGCAAAGAAAGATTTCCCGTCGTTAAACGAGAGCCGCCGCTTCCTGTACCAAATTGTTTGATTGCTTCAATGGCTTTTTCTTTCATACGTGAATCATTGGCTAAACCTAGATAATTATTAGAAGAAAATAGAAGAACCTTCTTTCCTTCTAGCACTGTTTCTGTATCACTTGCTGCATCTATCCTCCGCAGTGTTCGAAATAATCCTTGTTCTCGAATTTGCTGTAATTCTTGGTTAAGATAATCTGTCATGAGCTTGCCCTCCTTCTATGCTCGGTTTCGTTTTCATATGTAATACAGACAGGTGTTGTTTCTAAATAAGAAATATAGTCATCTAGAGGACAATGTTGTTTAACAAAAAAGATGCGTCCTCCACAATCTTCTCCAATATTTTTTAAGTGAGTAATCCGTTTATAACCAGTAGCAGAACTTGCCACATAGCCAGTTATATAATCTGGGTCATCAGACCAGCATAATTCAGCTACTGTATAAGGAGAAGCTGTGACCTTTGAAGCGAGAGCGAGTGCCTCTCTAATACGAGAAGAGATAAAAGGTTGGTGAAATGTAGACCAGTTACTCCAACTTTGTGTATGCCAATCCATTCGGGATACCCGTACACCTTTCAGTTCTCGATGATCTAGCCGCTTTCCGGTTTGGCTGTCTACAATAATGGCACCTCTTTGATGTGTTGATTGTTTGAGAAAGTTCAGCCCTTGTGTGATCGCTTCATCTGAAATTCCAAGGAATGAAAGAAGAGACACAGCTTTTTTTCGTCCTTCCGTCACGTTTTGTACATGTTCAGTGGAAACAGGAAGAGGGCTAATTGTCTTGATTTCTTGATTTTGGAGTTTTTCAATTACTAACTGAATGAAATCACAATCACCACGTGAATGATTAAGTGATTTAGTAAGCAGTTCTGTTGCTAATTTATGTAGTTCTTCTTTTTGTCCGAGGCGCTCTCCGCCCGATATATGCCGACCACCTTGCTCATGGGCTCCTCCTTCGGCTGCTCTCATTCTAATGCTATAAAGCTCGTTTAACATGATGATGTCTCCTTTGTTTTTCACTAATTTTTTTAAACACTTCTTTTAATGGCCATACTGTTAAGGCGGTAAAAATCATTCCTGGAATCGCCGCTAAAAGCAACGGACCAGAAGGAACGCCAAGAGTGAAGGCAAGTACGAAGCGAGCAACGGCAGTCCCAATCGGTCCAGCTAGCATTAAAACAGGAAGCGAAGTTCCGAATAAAGCTACTATTCCACCAGCGACAATTCGAAATGTCATCGCTATTTCGATGTTTAATAGATTATGAATGCCAAGCAGAAATAAAATCAGACTAGCAAGGATACCTGCAAGAAGGTAGCGTTTGAATCCAAATACAGCGGCAATTGCTACAGCAATAGGAGCAGAAAGCTGGAATTCTGAGCCTGGAATACCGATAGGAATTTTAATTGCTCCTGTAATGGCTATAAAACTAGCAAGCAAAGCAATCAGTGCAAGATCGTAAGTTGTCCATTTTTTCATAAGAGCCTTTCTATTGTAAACTTAAATTAAAATAAGTTTACAATTTAGAATATTAAAACATAATACAGTGATATCGTCAATATAGGAAAAATTGAATTTCTTAATGATCCTGTATCTGGGTAGGATGTTCTAAGAGAATAATTATGTTCCAATCTGTAGATGAGTTGGACATCTGAAAAAATGGCACAAATAACTGAAGCCCTGTAGAGCTTATTTATCAAGCTGCATATTAGCTAGAAAAGCACCTACACTACAAGGGCTTTTCAAAGTTCCGATGCAGTAAATACAGGTGTTGCAATCGAGAATTTGTATTTGGTTCAGGAGATAGTTGGAAAGCTGAGAAGTGGACCTTTACACATGGTAGGACAATCTTAGCTTTTCAGCCAGGTTATAAAATAAAAAGGGGAGTTAACAATAACAAATACGTACATTTAGTTATTCAATTGTATTTGCTAAGGGAATGGCTAAAATAGAACGAATGTTTTTGTTTTTTCTCCTGGTTGATATAATATGGATAATAAAGAAAGAAGTGTCATGCAATGAAAGTCCATAAAGGCTATTAGTTTCAAATCTAACTAATTAAACAACACTGCATAACTATATATTGTGACACGTAAAAGGGGATTATGATGGGAAAATTAGAAGAGATATATCCGCTCGCAATTGAGCAAACGAAACAAAAGGTTATCCAGGATATTGAGCGCTATTTAGAAACACAAGATACGCTTCCTGCCTGGCAAACATATATTTCTGACAGACAATCTTATATTGAGCAGATTTGGATTAATGTTTGGCTAAATAAAGCTTCAAATGATGTACCGAGAAAAGAAAAAAAGGCCTTTTTGAATGAAAAGGGATATGTTACTGAAGGGACAGATAAAAAGCTAATTAATCAATTATTCCGTAACGAATTAAGAAATTATTATCCCTTTGATGTGCTGCCTTGGCTGAAACAAATTTTATCTGAAAATGAGCAAGACTGGGAGCAAAGATATGTCAATGCAAGGCAAACTTTCTTTAAGAGGCAAGAAGAGAAAAGGCAAGCCGAACTGCGATGGCATATTCGAGAAAAACTACAAAAGGCTGCATATGACTTTTTGGATAAGAATGCTTTTCTCTCATATTTGCATGTCCGTTATCACGTAGCTCGAATGTTGTCTGATGATATTCAAAATAAGAAAAAGTATCATTATACAGAACCCTACTTACTTGAAGAACCATTGAGGGTGCAGGGGGAGTTTAACGCGACAGATTATGTAATGCTTACTGATTTCTTTGAAGAATTGACAGGTGATATTCACTCGCTATTTGTTTGGGGAAGAAGCGACTTTGAATATGAAACCTATTTCTATCGCTATGAAAGAATTGTGTCGGAATTCATTTTAGACTTTGCTCCGAAAAAAGTTATCGAACATTTACCCGAGAAGCTAATGGAGGAGTATACGGAAATTTATGGTGAACCCCTGACTACAGGAACTCTAAAAGGGGTATTGCGAGATGAATTGGCAGATTTATCTGAGGCTTGTTTTGATGAGCTTCAGGAGGAATACCTTTCTGATTTGTTAAGACTGGCCAAGGTTCCTTTTGACGAAACTTTGCATCAGGAGATCTTTGAGAAAGATGAAGCGACTAGAGAACGAAGACTGGCCGAAGAGTTGGCAGAGCAGGAACGCAGGAAAGCAGAAGAGGAAAGAATCCTTGACGATATTTTTGGCAAGGCGTATAGCGCGGCCTTAGGAAAAGACACGAGATATGTGCTCCATATTGGAGAGACGAATACAGGGAAGACTTATCAAGCGCTGCAAAAAATGAAGAGCGCCCAAAGTGGTTTATATCTTGCTCCCCTTCGGCTTCTTGCACTTGAAGTTTATGACAAGCTGAATGCAGAGGGTGTCCCGTGCTCTTTAAAGACAGGTGAAGAAGAAAAGCTGATGGAGGATGCCAACCATATTTCCTCTACAGTCGAGATGTTTCATGAGAAGGACTATTATGAAGTGATGGTCATTGACGAGGCACAAATGATTGCTGATAAAGATCGTGGTTTCTCATGGTATCGAGCCATCACGAAGGCAAATGCAAAAGAAGTACATGTCATTGGAAGCCAAAATACTAAAATGATGCTTCTTAATCTCCTAGATGGAGCTGATATTGAACTACATGAATATAGCCGTGAAATCCCCTTGGAGGTAGAGAATGGAGAGTTCAGTTTGAAAAACACGCAAAAAGGGGATGCTCTTGTTTGTTTTTCAAGGAGACGAGTTCTTGAAACAGCTTCCAGTTTACGACGGAACGGACATAACGTTAGTATGATATACGGCAGCATGCCTCCAGAAACAAGAAAAAGGCAAATTGAGCTTTTTAATCGTGGTGAAACATCTGTTGTTGTCGCAACAGACGCAATTGGAATGGGATTAAACTTACCAATTCGTCGTATTGTCATCTTAGAAAATGAGAAGTTCGATGGAACGAGCAGGAGAAGATTGACCTCCCAGGAAGTTAAGCAAATTGCTGGGAGAGCTGGGCGGAAAGGCATTTATAACACCGGTAAAGTTGCATTTACATCTGACATTAAAATGATGCGTAAGCTGCTGGAGCAGGCAGATGACCCGATTAAAACTTTTGCAATTGCTCCTACATCAGCTGTATTTGAACGGTTTCAGAAATATTATCGAAACTTAGGGATATTTTTTGAACTGTGGGATAGATTTGATCCACCAAAAGGAACAAAAAAAGCCTCTCTTTCAGAGGAACGCGAGCTATATGAACTGGTTCGTGATACGGAAATTGAAGTTCGCTTTTCCTTAATGGATTTATATGGATTTCTCCATCTTCCATTCTCAACAAAAGAACCAAGACTCGTCAATCAATGGTTGGATACTATATTCGCGATTGCTGAGAATCGGGAGCTTCCAGAACCGGTCATCAAAAGGGGAAATCTAGAGGAGCTTGAGCTTTCGTATAAAGCTATTGGCCTTCATCTATTATTTTTATACCGTATCGATCGGAGGAGTGAAGCGATTTATTGGGAACGCGTCCGAGAAGAGATTAGCAACGGTGTGCATGATCAATTAAAAGATGAAGTAATCAATTACCAGAAAAAATGTAAACAATGTGGGAATAAGCTACCGGATGAATCACGTTTTCCAATCTGTGACTCTTGTTATCATAGTAGATATCGAAGAAGGTATCGATCAAGTCAACATTAGGCTAGCTTATTATGATGGAGATGTTTTATATGAAGTGGAAAGCTCATCAGCCGTATTATAGAATTCTTAGAGAAGTCACCTATAATGAACAAAGAACAGTCATTTCCAATCGTGATATGTATTTATACGAAAATAAAATTACTACAAAATATCGTGAATTTCCTATTCATGCCGTTCATGATATATCTTTTCGGAAAATTGGAGATGAGGAAGGAATATTGTACCTTCATACAAGTGCGGGTGTATACCCTTTTACTGTTAAGGATGATCCTGGGACGTTTATTCAAGTGTTTAAAGAGAGTAAGGTCTTAGAGGATAACCAATAGTTGGTCAAGAGTGCTTCTGGAGCATGTTTTTATCTTAGATGGGGAAGCTATTAATGCTTGTTTAAAAGCGGTTTTTATCACAAATGAACGAGTGGTAAGACCCCACACCTGATGGAAGTTTCAAGTAGTTCAACATACAAGATGAGACCTAACCATCATCAAAATTTAAAACATATAGATAGGGGAGTTCAATAATGGGTAAAAAACATCGTAATCGCATCAATTCTCCAAAAAAGAATAACCATGTTCCAGAAGAAGCTGTTATTGCAGAACAAGAGGCACATGGTAAAGAATTTTCTGCGCAAAAGCGAAAGAAATAGTCTCGGCTCCAATTACTAAATTTTAATGGGAGTATGCCCTTTTAAAAAGCAATCTGTCTATATAGTCAAATACCGCTCATTCTATTATAATGTGAGCGGTATTTTGCGTTCTTACATCAATATCTTTGTGTGATTTCATTTATAGTTCATCTCAATAAAATGTGTAATAAGTCGATTTAAATCATTAGCTGATTTTGTAGGGATTTGATGCTTTACATGATTAATGACTTGTAATTCATTATATGGCAAGTTTTTATGTAATAACTCAGCATAATAATGGAATGGTTTATCTTTTTCACCATAAACAAGTAAAACGGGTAGGGTAATGTTCTTTAGCTGATTAGTACAATTATAGTGCAAACTATAACGGTAATACTGTTCGATATTTATTGCATCTCCTGTTAGGGCTTCATTAAACATCTTATTGAATAACTCTTGCTTATTTGAATTGCCCCACGAAATGGCTAGTGCAAGAAGTGGAACTGCTTTTTTATTGGCAAGCGATATTCCTAAAGAAATCTTTTGCTTTAACTCCCTATCTTTTACTTCAGACATACCGCTTATTACAATGCCTCCTAGAGCTCTATCAGGGGCATTTAATAAATATTCTAGTACAACAGAGCCACCGGTTGAATAGCCGCATATGAATGCTTTTTGAATGTTTAAATGATCTAATAAACGTTTGATATCTTTTACAATTAGTGAATAGATAATTGGCGTGTCTGAATATTGACTTCTGCCATGGCCTCTAATATCAAAAGTAATAACTTTAAAATTCCGAGATAATCCCTCTACTTGGTATTTGAAGTTTGAACCGGTGAGCACAGGGGGATGAATAAATACAATAGGAATCCCGTTTCCTTTAACAGTATAATATACGCTTATACCATCTATATCTAACATTGGCATGTATATGATCACCTCAATCAATTTGAAATCATTTCTAAAATCCTTAAGTATTATTCTTTATTCAGAATAGTTAATATGTATTGCTGTACTAAATCCCATATGAAATCCAATAAAGAGATAAGTGTTTTATCTTAATAACAAGCGATGTGGATTTAGAGATATAGGGGTTGAAAAGAGTATAGATAAAATAAAATTCCTATTAGAAGAGCACGTGTGTAATTACCGTCTAGTGTTCCTTATCATATATTTCTCTAAAATTTTTTATATTTTATTTTTTCTTTAAACCATTTTTTTATTACTAATTGTTTCGATTGCAAATGTATAAAAACTTTGAAAAAGTTTATTCATAACTTTATACATATGAGGAATCATAAGTAAAGATTGAAAAGACCTCATATATAAAGTAAGGAGACAATTGTTATGAACTACAAAGTATTTCAGTCAGTCAATCCTCTTTCTAGACGTTGTTCTTCAATTGACTTGCTGATGATATTAATATCAAATAAGATTCGTTATGTGTTTATTTTTGTTTTGATTTTTATGTGGTTTAGAAATGATTTTTCTAAAAAAGTATCTTGCAATGCGGTGATATCTGTAGGGGTAACTTTGTTTATTAATACTTTGATTAAATTGTTTTATTTTAAACCACGTCCGTTTGTAAAACGTCGGGTTGGTATACTCATTCCTTCAAAAAAAGATTCTTCCTTTCCAAGTAAACATACTCTGCTTGTATTTGCTATATCTACTTCTATCTTTCTTTATGAGCGTGTTCTTGGTTCAATCATGTGGGGATTATCTGTGTTGACAGGCTTCTCACGTATTTGGGTAGGTCATCATTATCCATCTGATATTATCGGAAGTGCCTTTATTGGTACTATGATTAGCATCACATTAGATAGAATCTCTAGATTTGCAAATTATTTCGTACGTCAATAGCAGCTATATTTTAGACGATATTATGTGTGATTATTATTTAGGCTTTAGCCAGAGAATAAATTGTTTCAGATTTTATTAATTTAAATTTCTTCACATAAAAATACCCACATCAATGTAGGTATTTTTATGTGAATGAAATTTATTTTTTTGTTGAAGGATTTTTATCGAGTCCTAATTCTGTTGAAAACTCTGCTAGAGCAGCTTTTAGCATTGGATTAGCTGTTTGCGTTCGACTCCTGTTCGTTACATGTTCAACAGGAGTCTGCATATTTCTGTTTCGATTTTTTCCTAATCCATAAGCGACTGCACTAATTCCTAGACCTAATAAAGACGTCCACATCATCCCGTTATTGTTTCTTTTTCTGCCAAACATTTTAAGCATGTTTTTTCGCATCCCTATATTCAAAAGCGAAGATATCCAGTTATTCAATTTCAAACACTCCTCAATCAATCATTTGGAAAGCAAAATTTATGGCCTTCATCATCTAATATTTGCTTTTTGGTGTTTGATAATGCTGGAAATGTTTTGATAGGGACTTAAATGTCAATAACCCTTCGATAAAATTGTTACTTAACAGATAACATTCTCATATGTCTAAAAAAATTTTTCGTTCATTTCCCATGATTCAACCGTTTTATAAGCGGTTTGCGGGTCATACCCTTTTCCGAGCAAATAGGCGATTGCTGCGACTTCTGTAAGTGCATGAGAATATGATGTAGAAGTTGCTTCTAGTAAACCATAATCCACAAAAGGTTTTATAGCTTGTAATGTTTCACTTTTTAAATCTCCGTAAGGCATATAAAGCATGTTATTTAAAGGTGGATAATAATACATTAGTGATCCTCGTCCTTCCTCGATATACTTCAAACGTGATGTTATTTTATGGTGAGGTTAGATATTGGTTTTTGTCCTAATGAAAATTCCACATTTACCTAAAATTAAAAGTCCTGTATAACATATCTAATAGAGATAAATCAGATTGAAGAAACCTAAATTTGTAAATAGTTTTTTCTTAACTATACCCTTGAATTTGTTGCTCGAGGAGTTTATCCATTCGTGGTTGTGTCGGAGTATATTTTCATCTTAATATTCTATTTCATCATAATCTTTTGGTTGAGGTAATGGTTGCGTATTTTCTTTGTTAGAAAAATCATTTACGGTTTGTAATTCTTCTTGTTTTTCCGCGTTCATTTTTGCATGTTGTTTACCTTTTTTGTTCATGGTGAGAAACTCCTTCCACTTGTTCTAAATTTGATAGATCTTATTTTAAAGCATGTACTATATAGGTGAAAAAATACATTGGAACAGAAACTTAAACCTCTACGACAAGTACAGTATTATAAGAACCGATTTCTAATTTCAGGAGAAGGTAATAAACAACTATCTTTTTTGCCAAACCATTTGTATCTATTTTTGGCGATTATTTCATAAAAGAAATCTCTAATAGGTCTTGGAATGATTAAAAGAAAATAGGGGATTTTCCAAAGGCCCTTTAAATTTTTGCAAACTTGAAGAGCTGCTGAGGATTTAAAATAACATTTGTTATGATCTATCAGAAAGAAACTATCCATATCTTCTGGAGCATTAAATTGTTTTAACAATTGTTTACCAATATCACTTTGCAGGGAGGCAAACTTATAGTAGCCTTTAGGGTCTCTTTTGATGATGAATTGAACACTTTGGTCACAAAAATTACACTCTCCATCAAATAAAATAACTCTGTTCATTTTCATTCTCCTTTTTAATAAGTATTCTATCAATATATGACTAAAAGTAAAAAGGAACCATTCCAACAAGCTATGTAATGGATAATCAAGGTCTAATTGGGGGAGAAAATTGTTGTTATAGTGAATCGAGAGATCATAAAAGAACTAGTGAAAAGTATAAAAAGAAGTAAATATTTTATCATTTTAGTGTTATATATAAGAAGAGTTTAACAACGCAAATAACATCTATTTTAGTAAGTGAGTGATTGTTTATGAAGGAAAATCAAACAAAAAAATTAGAAAGCAGCTCTCCAACTGTTGATTCTACATATATTCAGCAGCATCTAGCTAATGAACGTACATTTTTAGCTTGGATTCGTACAGCAATTGCTATTATTGGAGTAGGGTTTCTTGTTACAAATGTCCATTTTACAATGAAATCAAGCCTTTCCCCAATAGGTGACTTATTAGCTAATATTATTGGGATATCTTCGGTTGGATTAGGTATTTTGACGATTATTATGGCTACCGCTGTATATATGAAAAAAATTACTGCTATTAATAATCAAACATTTCGGGCACCTAAAAAGACTGTGGTAATACTTAGTATCTTTATTATTATTATTTCATTAGTTTTTTGTATATACTTTTTAATTGCTTAATCTTATTATTTATCAACCTTTATGGGGAAAATATTTTAAGAGCATGGTTGTAACCGGGAATAAAAGGGGGCGACCCATTTGAGTCGCCTGAACATATTATTCATCAAAAAATTCTTTGAATTCTTTCTTGTTAGGGCTATTTTTTTGTTCATATGGATTTTGTTCTGTTGCATTTTGATCCAAATTTGTAGTGATAACAAGTTTTGGACTTTCTGAGGGCTCAGCGTAAATTCTTGGAGTATGTTGGGTTTGTTTTTCTGTCGTCATAGCTTCAGCCTCGCTTCAATGGTTTCGTTAACATATGAAAGAAAATAGGGTTAATCACGTTTTTGTTTTTTATTCGATGAAGGAACTTCCATAGAACCTGTTTCTTGTGTAGTTGTTCCTTGACCTTCGACTTGTGAAGAACCAAGGACTGATTTGGAACGATCTTTTTTAATTTTTTGACTCATTTCGCTCACCTCCAATGTTACTGTTTGCTTAGAGGTGAGAAACTATACAGGAGAAGATTATCCGTTAAAAAACAAAATAGTGTACAATTTTATTAATGATTGCAGCGAGATTTACTGTAAATAAGAAGTGAGTGTGGCAACTATGTTGGTATATACGTAAAAGGAGAGATATTTTTGGAAGATTTTCAAAGGGAACTGAATGAAAATAGAGATAAATCGAGAAGAACGAAATGGGAGGGGCATCGTAACCAAGTAAGTGGCTTATTTCATGATGTTTTTTTAAAAAAAGCGTCCGTTGATAAAATAGCTATCTTTGGAGCGGGTAATTGTGATGATTTAGAGTTGAATTATTTGGCATCCAACTGTAACTCGATTTATTTATTTGATCTCGATGTAGAAAGTATGAAGAGAGGGACTCAGTATCTCTTAGCAAGTACTCGTAACAAAATCAAACTCGTTGAGCTGGACGTGACAGGATTAAAGAACATCGATTTTGAACATCATTTGTCTTCTTTATTGAAATGTGGTGAGAAGGTTGAGAGCATTCTACAGTATGTGAGGGATATAGAGAAGTATGTGGTTGAAAGCTCAAAGGATGAATGGGCAGATTTTCTTGATAGCTTTGACATTGTCGCATCATCAGCTATTTATACGCAATTGTTTTATAACTGGGCTTTGGATACGTTATCTCAATATGAAACCCAATATAATAAGGAAGAATTAGAACAAATCAAAGAAGGGTTTTTGGATTTAAGAGATAGCATCATTCTTGCTTACCACGATTCCATTTTTAAATGCTGCAAGACAACAGGCTTCGTTATTACATGGACGGATATTTTAAAGATGGAACCGGAGTACATAGACACGATTAAGCAAGGACCAAATGCTATTTTTGCTTTAGCTTCGAATATAGGATATGGAGCTGCACTCATTGCTATAAAAGATTTTATCGAGAATGCAAATAAAGCAGATTTTTCACTAAAATATTGGCCGTGGGATTTTAATGAAGAGAAGCAGTATTTGACGATGGGGCTTTTAGGAAAGTTGAATCGTTAGTTGATTGAAATCAAGGTAGATAGAATTCTTGCGTGGCACAAATGAGTTGTAATAAAGAAAAAAGGGCTTGTGACAGCCCGGCGCATACTATTTATTACGACAGTTTTTACATACTTGAATCAATTGGTTTGTCTCCGTTCTATGAGGATACAATAGCTTGATTCTTGTTTTCTTACATAATGGACATTCTCCGCGTCCATTTGACGGTAGCTTTTTTAACGTTTTTCCTCTATATTTTTTAGCCATTTTCATCAATCCTTACTTTAATAATATTCTTTCTTTATTTAATGATGAAAAGGTCTAAATATTGATAGGCATTTAATGGTTTTCTATATTGTTCCTTAAATTTCAAAATAATCTATCCTAGCTTGTGTTATTTTTAAACGTGGAGATTTTACAGGGACAGACTAAGTCAATAGCAGCGAGGCTTGAGTAGAGTTTCGTTAGGAAGGTTAACGATGTTGAAAGGCTAGAAGACCCAATTCTATGTTGCGGTATGTTAAGTTGCATAGCATGAAATGTAAGCAGTTAGATGAAAGGCAACGATTATGTAGTAAATGATTAAGAAAGTTTTATTATGATGGCGTATATTTGTATGTGATATAAAAGCAGCCTCGATTCTATTGAAGTCGAGGCTGTTTTATCAGCTTTAATGGCGAATCGAGCGATATCGTGGATGTTCTGCAAGTATAGAACCACGCATTTGTTTTACGACAGGATGTTTAGATGTGAAAAACTGCTCTTTGGAGTCGTAAAACTCGACTATTTCGCCTTTTTCTAATACACCTAATGTATCAGCGATTGCATAGGCTGCCTTAATATCATGAGTGATAAATAGATAGGATAGTCCAAAATCCTTTTTAAGTTCGGTTAGTAAATTTAATATAAGGGTTTGGTTGACCATATCAAGGCTACTGACAGATTCATCTAAGACAATTAGTTTTGGCTTTAGGGAGATGGCTCTAGCGATATTGATTCTTTGTAATTGTCCCCCGCTAAATTGATGAGGGTATTTAGTTAAATCTTTTTCACTGAGACCAACTCTTTCCAGTAATTCAATAATAGTTCGTTTTTGTTCAGATATCGTTAGCCTTTCATAGTTTTCTAACGGTTCAGCAATAATTCGTTCAGCTGTTAGTCTAGGATTAACGGCTGAATAGGAATCTTGAAAGACAACCTGTAAATCGCGGCGGATTTTTTGGCGAGTCCATTTATCCGCTGTATAAATATTATGTCCTTGAAATAGAACTTGTCCTTGTTGAGGTTGTTCTAAACCAAGAATGATTTTGCCTAATGTGCTTTTTCCAGCGCCGCTCGTACCTAGTAACCCTAAGCATGTTCCTTCTTCAATAGAGAGAGAAATGTTTTTGAGTACTTGTTTTGAAGTATCTTTCCACTTGAATAATTTATGAGAGCCGTAACTATGAGTTACTTCTTTTATTTGTAATAAACTCATGTGTATTCTCCTTTGAAATTATCCTATATATTCTTCTGCATGTATTGTCGGGCGAGCATGAAGTAGTTTTTTCGTATATTCGTGCTGCGGGTGATCAAATAGTTGAAATACGTTCGCTTTTTCGACAATACGACCGTGCTGCATCACGACGACATCATCAGCCATTTCTGAAATGACACCAAGATCATGGGAAATTAATAAAATAGCTGAACCATAATCTGTACGAATTTGATCCAAATGACGCAGCACTTGAAGTTGGTTCTTAACATCAAGGGCAGTTGTTGGCTCATCTGCAATAATAACAGCAGGATGCAGGCATGCGGCCATTGCAATCATGACTCGTTGAAGCATTCCGCCGCTTAATTGAAAAGGGTAGGATGTTAATAATTCCTTAGGATTAGGTAGATTTACATGATGCATTGCTTCAATTGCCATCTCTGTTGCTTGTTTTTTAGTCACTTTCGTATGAGAGCGAATGGTTTCAATGAATTGATTACCAATCGTATACACAGGTGTAAAAGCATTCATTGGATTTTGCATAATAAAAGCAATGTCTTTGCCACGAATATTCCGCATGGCTTTCTTATCTAATCCGTTCAACTCGCGTCCTTGCAGTTTTATACTACCTTCAATCGTTGTTGTTTTTTGATCAAGAAGTTGCAGAATAGCCATACTTGTGACCGTTTTACCGCTCCCGCTTTCTCCGACAATACCGAGTACTTTTCCACGATGTAATTCAAACTGAATGTCATGTACGAGGGTGGAGGTATTATCTTTTGTTTGCATGTGTACAGATAGATTGTTGACTTGCAATACATTTGACTGTTCTGTTTTCAATTTCTTCATTCCTTTTTAAAAACGACGTTTAACTCCAAAGCGTTCAGATAAAGCTTCACCTAAAACATTGAAGGTCACGACAACGAGCATAATCATTAAACCTGGATAGAGCATTAATTCTGGATTCGTTCGAATGTAAGATTTTCCTTCAAGAATCATCGCTCCCCATTCTGGAGTAGGAGGCTGCACTCCTAAGCCGAGAAATGACATCGCAGATAGATCCATAATAGCCCAGCCCATTTCTAAAGTACCCATGACAGCAAGGGGAGGGAGAATATTAGGTACGATATGTTTCTTCATAATTTTCCAAGAAGACGAGCCACTTATTTTTGCGGCTGCAATATAGTTTTGTTCCTTCACACTGAGGACCATTCCTCGAAATATTCTCGCATAATAAACCCATTGTACAAGAATTAAGGCTAAAACGACTTGGGAAAGTCCAGGTCCGAATATCCCAACTAGTCCAATAACAAGTAATAGATTAGGAAATGCCATAACAGTATCGCATATTCTCATTAAGATATAATCCAACCAACCGCCTGTATAGCCAGCAAGTGTTCCGATAATTAAGCCAATGACTAAAGATGAAAGAAAAATAAGTGAAGCAAAGCCTAATGAGATGCGAGCTCCTATTAAGAGACGCGATAAGTTACAACGACCTAAATGATCGGTTCCTAATGGATAATTCCAAGAAGGAGGCTGAAGTTTTAGCGCTAAATTCACTGCAACTGGGTCGTTAGGTGCAAGCCAAGGAGCGAAAATAGCTAGAAAGAATAGGATACTTATTATGATAAAACAAATGCCCAACGCTTTTTGACTTCGCAATTGAGAACGTATAGTAGCAATCATTGGCTGTGCCCTCCTTTTCTGGAGATGCGTGGATCAATGTACATTTGAATTAAATCTACAATTAAATTACTGATAAGAAACAGTCCAGCTGCTAGTAGCGCATAGCACTGGATAACAGGAATATCTCGATTAAAAATGGCTTCAATAAAGTAGCGTCCAAATCCTGGCCATGAAAACACGGCTTCAACAATAATGGTCCCTGTGAGTAGTTTACCTAGATTCATTCCAAGTCCAGTAATCATAGGGGAGATGGCTATGCGTAAAACATGTTTACCCATAATGATGCTCTCCTTTATCCCTCTTGTACGGGCAAACAATATATATGGTTCTTGTAAATTTTCCAAAACACTAGCACGTAATAAGCGTGTATACAACGCAATTAAGGGCAATGCCAATGTAATCGAAGGCAAAACAAGATGTTGTACCGTACCAATTCCTTCTACTGGAAATAAATTGAGCTTCACAGAAAAGAAAAAGATTAATAAGTATCCTAACCAGAAAGATGGAATGGATGCCCCGAAAAAAGCAAGAAATCGACTAAAATAATCGATTCCACTGTTTTTCTTGATTCCAGCTAAGAAACCAAGCGGGACACTAACCAATATAGCTAGTAGAATACTGCCTAGAGCTAACTGAATCGTGGCTGGCATTCGATATGTAACCTCGTCCCAAACAGGCTTATTAGAAACATAAGATATGCCAAAATCCAATTGGCATATCTTAATAATAGAGTTTACATATTGAACGAGGAGAGGTTGATCTAGGCCAAATTCATGTCTTTTCTGTTCCAATATTTCTTCTGTCGGTTGGATGTGGGCAGCTGCTAAATAAGCTTCAGCTGGGTCGACTGGTGAAAGCCGAATCATTCCAAACGTAAGCAGTGTGGCGAGAAGAAAGATGGGGATAATCGCCATCATACGTTTCACGATATAAGTGCCCATGAAAACCCTCCTGTTGCTAACTATTCGATGCTAATACCAGTGAAGGGATGTTCGTCACGATTAGCAGGGAAAGTAAAATTAGATACATTTTTTTGATAAACTGCGACTTTCTTAACATAAGAGATTGGAACAATTGATCCTTGCTCTTGTAGTGATGTTAAAATAGAAGAGTATAGCTTTTGACGTTCTTTTTCATCTGTTGATTTTAAAACGTCAGCAATTTGTTGTAGTAACTCTTCTTTCTTTGGATATGATGAAATGGCTTCCTTAAAGCCGAATCCTTCTGAACCAACGACGTTTACGAATATATGTGGGTCATACGGTGCACCATAATTACTAAAGAAATTTAAGTCAAAATCGTTTCCTTTAAATCGTTGAACTTGCACAGGCAATTCTACTCCAACGATGTTTAATTTCACACCAAGTGCTGCCCACTCAGCTTGTAATGTTTCTGCCATCGCTTTTTGAATCGATTCCGCAGAGTCGTACATTAATTCTACTTCAAATAGTTTACCATCTTTTTCACGAACATTTTTTCCTTTTGGAAGTTTCCAACCTGCTTCATCTAATAATGCTTTTGCTTTTTCTACATCGTAATCAATTGGCTGTGCCTTGATATTTGACGTGTAAGGGAAGTTTGTTGGTAAAATATAATCTGCTTTGTCTTCTAATCCTGAAGTGATACCATCGACCATTGCTTGTTTATTAAATCCATACTGTAACGCTTGACGAACACGTACATCTGAAAGCTGTTCTTTCTTCGTATTCATGACGAGTTGACGGGTTGCAACTGGTTCAGACACACTAGTTTCGTAGTTTCCAGTTGATTCTAATTGTTTGAATGTATCTAAACTGATTACTCCTTCACCATAAATAAGGTCCAGATCTCCTTTTTCAAATGCAAGGACTCTTGTCTCAGCGTCAGGAATGATTTTCACTTTAATTTTTTTCACTTTAGGGAGTTCGCCCCAATAATTTTCATTGCGTTTGAAAGTCGCATATTCATCCGCTTTATATTCATCTAATACCCAAGGACCTGTTCCGACCGATTTTTCAATCCCTTTTGATGTGTCACCATTTTTCGGGAAGCCTGCTTCACCTAAGAAACGGACCGGACGAACAACCGCTAATTCTTGAATCGTAGCATAATACGGTTCTGTTAATGTCAATTGGAATGTATGTTCGTCAATTACTTTCGTTTGATCAATCTTTGGAATAAATCCTAACCAACTATGTAAAGCAACATTTTTCAAAATGGCATCAAAGTTCTTTTTCACGATGTCAGCATTAAAGCTTGTTCCATCTGAAAATTTTACTCCTTGACGAAGGTGAAATGTGTATTTTTTTCCGTCTTTTGAAATATCCCAAGATTCTGCTAATTGTGGTTTTAATTCTCCACCATCTTGATAGCTAACTAAAGATTCATACACCATAGATTGTGCAATTAATTGAGAAGGGTTATAGACATGTGGATTCATTTCACCTATATCCCGCGGCCATGCAAATGTTAGCGTGTCTTTCTGCTTTTGTTTTGAGTCTGACTCTTGTTTTGTTTCATTTGTACAGCCAAATAAAAAGGTTGATAAAATTAATAGAAATACAGTGACTAATAAAATGTGTTTTCTGCTTCTATATATGGAAAGCATATTGTTTCCTCCAATTCGATAGTGAAAATCATTTTCAATTGTATTCGGATAAGGACATTATTGTCAATATAATATTTCGCATAAATAAAATTATTTTTGTTAATTTATAAATTCAGAATTTTACAGAGTGATAAAAAGGGGAATGATGTGATAGTAAAGTAATCTAATGGGAGAGTGTAATGTCATTTCGTCTTGTAGTGATGTGTAAGGAAAGAGGGGATAGAATTATATTGTAATAATATTTTATTTGGAGGTATGTTATCAGTTTATATGAAAATAGACAAAAAAATGGACCCCGGTTCTTCAGTTCGGGGCCTATTATATAGATGTTCTTTTGTTGTTGCTCTATTTAATTACGCGTTTTGCTCCAATGTAGCGCTCTTTCCAATATTTATCACTCATTTTAACGATTTTTACTCCTTTTGAAGTAGTACCGATAAATGTGCCATTACCATTGTAAATTCCTACATAGGATACTTTTCCTTTTTTACCTGTAGCATAAAATACTAAATCACCTTGCTTTAATGCGTTCTTTTTAACAGCTTTCCCGATTTTATATTGAGCGGCACTCGTTCGTGGAATCGTTAATTCTGTTGCCGCATGCTTATAAACATATTGAGTAAAACCGCTTGCGTCAAAGCCTTTTGGTGTAGTTCCTCCGTATTTATAAGGTGTGCCAATATATAACTCCGCTGTTGCTGCTACTTCTTCTCCATAGTTAATAGATGCTGAAGCATTAGAAGTAGAACTAAAGATGAAGGCCATTGCTAAAGCGAAAATTGATACAATAACTGCAACCCATCTTGGAAACTGTACACTCATACTCATTTTTTCTCCCCCTAAAATTGAATTCCAAGCTAACACACAATGCTAAGTTTATGAGCGCTTTTTATATTCATTCCAAAAATATCCAGTTAATATTTTTGGAGCAGTATCCTTCTAAGAGGTGATAAATGCTTATTGAATATCGTATTCGTTTTCTTTGTGTTACAATTACTTCCACGAATTTGTTTGCTTTTAAGGGTAAATTTGCATTATAGCGAGTTGCTCGTTAGGCCCAACAAATAATCGATTTGTAATCCATAGTGAGCTGAAATTCTAGGGAGGATTTAAATGAATAATCAACGTTGGTTATCTTTAAATTTTTATACTTTTTTCTTTACGTGGGGTATTTTTTTGCCATACTGGACCGGTTGGCTTATTGCAGAAAAAAATCTTTCAGTTTCCGCTGCAAGTATGATTATGGGGACGGGGATGATTGTACGTGCCTGTTCAACCTTATTCCTATTTCCGCTGTTCACTAGGCTATATTCTTTAAGTGTTGTAATGAAGTGCTTGGCTGTCGGGTCCTTAGGAGTAGTACTGTTATACATACCATTCGATACATATAGTTCATTATTCATCATTACAGTGTTATTTAGTGCTGTTTATCCAAATCTTTTACCTGCTATGGAAAGCAGTGCCTCAGTCTTGGTGAGTACTGGAAAAATCCATTATGGAAGAAGTCGGTCATGGGGCTCGCTTGGCTATACAATTGCTCTTTTAATCGTAGGTGCAGGAACTGCGGTATTTCAAGAGGCAGCGATTTTATGGCTAATGATTATAGGTCTAATTGCCATCGTTTTTTCTCAATTTCAAGCTTCTCCAGTTGTATTACATGTAAAAACTAAGCCGATTAATCAAGTGGATGAAAAAGGGAGTTTGAATAAATTATTTGCATCAGAAGGATTTGTTATCGTTCTTCTTATTTCTATCTTATTGCAAGGGTCTCACGCTTCTTATTACAATTATGGGTTTGTTTATTTACAAGATTTAGGGGTGGGCAGCTTCTATATCGGGTTAATTTTAAATGTTGCTATAGTATGTGAAATCGTATTTTTTACAAAGGTGGATCAGTTTTTTTCAAAAATGAAAGTATCTACGATGTATAGTATTGCTGCGCTTGGTTCTACTCTGCGATGGGTTATGATTTATTTATTTCCAAACGTTGTTGTATTTATATTTTCTCAAGCTTTACATGTTTTATCATTTGGTGTTGCACACTATGCATTCATTCAATATATTTCACAAAAATTAAAGCCTAATCAAATTCCAACGGCTCAAGGTATGTATGCTGCTTTTGCGATGGGGTTAAGTATAGCACTCCTTACGTTTTTAGGAGGCTTCTTATACGAAATATCCCCGAAGCTATCGTTTTTAGGTATGACTTTATCTTCGGTCCCCGCCTTATTACTCACTTTATTTACAATGAGAAAATACAACTATTAAAAATATGATGTCTTTTTTTGAATACCGTTGCTCAAAGTTGAAGCTAAAATATACTCTTAATAAATTCGTACTTTAGTATGATAATCCCTTCTAGAATAAGGGGTTATTTTTTTACAAATTTCCACTAAAAAATACATAATATTCAATTTTTATAGTAATATGTATGTATATATTTAGTTAATTAAGGTATAATGTGCATGTGTTTTGGGAAAGGTAGGGGGTCGTCAAGTATGGATAATAGAGATATGAGGCGAATGAGAAAACGGAGGCGGTTAAAAAGGTCGGTACGACGTATATTAACGGCGGGAGTGCTTCTAATTATCGCACTGCTTATTTTTAATAACATTATGACGAAAGACCAGCCAGTTACAAGCGGTGTGATGGAAGAAGAGAAAAAAGAGAAAACGCAATCCGGGGAGGAAAAGGCACCAACTGAACCCGTTATTGAAACGATTAAAATCAGTGCAGCAGGGGATTTCACACTCGGAACGGATGAAAGTTTTACATATGCAGGTTCATTTCCAGACGAAGCTTCTAAAAATGGATTGCCTTACTTTGTTGAAAAATTGGATCATATTTTCGAAGAAGACGATTTAACAACCGTTAATTTAGAAACTACATTAACAAATGCTACTGAAAAAGCAATCAAAAAGTTTCGCTTTAAGGGAGATCCTTCTTATGCTCAAATTTTAGAACTTGGTGGAATCGAAGCGGTCAATCTAGCAAACAATCATACTATGGATTATTTACAACAAGGGTATGATGATACAATTGCAACACTAGAGAAGCAAAAAATTGGTTATTTCGGGTACGAACATCACTATGTTACGACGATTAAAGGCGTGAAAGTAGGGGCTCTTGGATATGAAGGCTGGGAAGATACACCAGAAACGCGTGCTATTGTTGATGCGAATATAAAGCGCTTAAGAGAACAAGGTGTCCAGATTATTTTAATCCATTTTCATTGGGGAATTGAAAGAAGCTATGTTCCAACTGAATCCCAACAATCACTGGCTCGTTATGCAATCGATAGCGGAGCGGATTTGATTCTAGGACATCACCCTCATGTTGTTCAAGGAATTGAGGAGTATAAGGGCAAGTTTATTGTCTATAGTTTAGGAAACTTTATGTTTGGCGGGAACCGAAATCCGGCAGATAAGGATACATATGTGTTTCAGCAAACGTTTCACTTGAAGGATGGGAAACTGACAGATCAAAAAGAAATAAAGGTTGTACCGTTCTCGATTTCTTCTGTTACGTCTAGAAATAATTATCAACCATTGTTATTAGGAGGAGCAGAAGCAGAGCGAGTGAAAAATAAAATCATTGACGTCTCTAATCAAATTAATGGGTCAGACTGGCTTCAATATGAAACTGAATAAATGCATGATGATAGTTAGTATGGAAGGAAGAACACTAAAATAGGGTGTTCTTCCTCTTTATTTTGCTATAATAATATTATTCAAGATTCAAAAAATAAGGAAAATTGGATATAAATTTTAAAAGGAGAATGTTACATGCAATTTACAGCGTCAGAAAAAGTGGCACAGTTAACAACAGGAGTTTTTATGGAAGTAGCAGGTCGGAAACAAGAGGCATTGCAAAAAGGGAAGGATGTAATCGATTTAAGTGTAGGAAGCCCGGATTTACCACCTCCTTCCTTTGTCATTGATACGCTAATTGAATATGCGAAAGATACAAGCAAATATGGTTATACGTTAAAAGGGATAACGGAATTTCATGATGCAGTTTGTTATTTTTATAGAAATCGTTACGGGGTTGAGCTTGATGCAGAAAAAGAAGTGCTGCAACTTATGGGTTCACAAGATGGGCTTGCCCATTTAGCGACGGCTATTATTAATCCAGGAGACTATGTGTTGGTGCCAGATCCTGGTTATCCAATCTATGAAGCTAGTGTATCACTTGCTGAAGGAATCATTTATCCAATGCCTTTAACGGCAGAAAATCAATTTTTGCCGCAGCTTAATCAAATTCCAGAAGATGTATTGAAAAAAACAAAAATGATGATTATTAGTTACCCGGGAAATCCGGTAACAGCTTTAGCAAATGAAGAGTTTTTTAAAGAGGTCATTGAGTTTGCGAAAAAGCATCACATTTTAGTTGTTCATGATTTTGCTTATTCTGAATTAATTTTCGATCATCATCCGCAAATTAGCTTTATGTCTATTCCGGGAGCAAAAGAGGTAGGAATTGAGTTCAATTCTTTATCGAAAACCTTTAATATGGCAGGTTGCCGCATTGGTTATGTAGTTGGAAATACAGAAGCGCTAAATATTTTAGCTACATTAAAATCTCATATTGATTATGGCATTTTTTATCCCATTCAAAAAGCAGCTGAAAAAGCACTTATGGCAGATCCAGCTATTCTATCTGAACAAGTGAAAGAGTATGAGGCACGTCGAGATGCTCTGCTATCTGGACTAGCTGAAGCTGGCTGGGAAGTACCTAAATCAGCTGCGACGATGTTTGTTTGGGCAAAAATTCCTGCTGGGTGGAAGTCACGTGAATTTGCTTATGAGTTGATTGATAAAGCCGGCGTTGCAGTCGTTCCTGGAGATGCTTTTGGAAAGGAAGGGGAAGGATATGTTCGCATGGCTTTAGTGCAACCGGCTGAAAGACTGAGAGAAGCAGCGAAGCGAATTCAAGAATTTTTACAGAAATAAATGAATGAGAAACAGGAGGGGACGTTCAGTATCCCTTCCTTTTTTGAGTTAGGAGTTACATGGATAGATAAATGGCCGCATACATTAGGGATAGGATCTAGGGGCAAGGGGGTTACTATGCTTATTCATGTTGTAACACCGGGAGAAACATTGTGGCAGATTGCGAGTCGTTATGGTGTAGATTTTGCACGGCTTGTGGCGGTGAACAAACTTCCAGATGCAGGTCGATTAGTGATTGGTCAAGCGCTCATCATTCCTAGCGCTGCTCGTCAACATACTGTCGAATCTGGGGAAACATTATGGAAAATTGCCCAACAATACGGAGTTTCAGTAGATAGCCTTATGCAAGCTAATCAATTAACCGATTCTTTGGTCATTAATCGAGGAAAGGTTTTATATATTCCTGCTCGTACACATACGGTTCAGCCTGGAGAAAGTTTAGGGCAAATTGCTCAAAACTATGGAACAACAGTGCAGGACATTATTGAAGCGAATTCTATTCAAAATCTTAATCAGGTCTATTCAGGAACTAGCTTAATTATTCCTTTTTCAAAAGCTATCATTGATGTTTATACTTACGTCATTAACATGGGAGAAAAAGGAGCAGATGAAGTGCGGGAGGCAGGGGATTCTTTAACTTGTATGTCTCCTTTTTCTTACGTTGTGCGAAGCGATGGAGAATTACAGCCATTAGATGATCAAGCTATTATCCAGGCTGCTCGTTTTAAAGGAGTTCTTCCAGTTATGTGCATCACTAATTTTACGTATGGGGATCCGGGATCGGACGCTGCCCAAACCATTTTGGCAAGTACAGAGCTGCAAGATAAACTATTGGAAAATATTGTAGAGGCGATTGAGCAAAAGAGATATCGTGGATTAAATATCAATTTTGAAAACTTATATCCAACGGACCGTGAGAATTACAATCAGTTTTTGCAACGGGCTGTTAATCGGTTGCATGAAGATGGTTATTTTGTTTCGACTGCCGTTGCTCCAAAAACAAGTGCTGAACAAACAGGATTTCTTTATGAAGCACATGATTATGCTGCCCATGGTCGAATCGTTGACATTGTTTTTTTAATGACGTATGAGTGGAGCTATCGATTAGGGCCGCCTCAGGCTATTTCGCCGCTGAATCAAATGAGAAGTGTACTTGAGTACGCTGTAACAGTTATCCCAAGGAATAAAATATTAATGGGTTTTCAGCTGTACGCTCGTGATTGGCTTCTTCCGCACGTGCAGGGCCAAGAAGCTGAAACGTTTGATATGCAAGAAGCCGTGCAAAGGGCAGCAAAGTATAAGACAACGATTCAATATGATGAAATTGCTCAATCCCCGTTTTATCAATATGTAGATGAACAAGGGAAAAGACATGAAGTGTGGTTCGAAGATGCTAGAAGTGCTCAATCCCAATTTAACCTAGTAAAGGAATATGGTATACGTGGAATTGGGTATTGGGTAACCGGTTATCCGTTCCCGCAAAATTGGGTATTACTAAACGATCAGTTTAGAGTGAGGAAGCGAAGTTAGTGGCAACTTTTAAAGATAAGGTTCTGTTAAATAATATTGTTGAATTTTGGCGTATTTCGGTCGGAAATTAGTTAATCAACAATACGGTTTAGCAGAGCTTTATTTCGATATATACGCATTGTCTTTTGAATAGACAGTTACTTCACTATGTGTATGTGTAATATTTACGATAAACAGAATGTGTCGAAACTTGTTGTATGAAAGTTATTGGAAAATGTAAGCGTTTTCTTTATAATTATAGATAGGTGGATGGCATGCGTGGCCATCATAGTATTAGGCGTAGGTGGGGCCTGTACAACATAATTTCTTGTGAATGATTTCAAAAATGGTTTTGTGAGGAGATTTACTGAATATTTACGAAACTTTAAAAAGGGATGTCTAAAACAATAATAGCCAAGGGATTATAATAAAAGAAAACATAATGGAGAGAGGGAGAAGCGATGTCTACAAAAAATAAATTAAGATTATCTGATTTTGTTCAAGAAGATCGATTTGAATTAAATTCGTATTTGACATATTTATTTCATCAATTTTATAGAGATGCCTCGGGTCAAGTAGATGAGGAAAAAGTGCGAATATCATGAATATAAAAGTATAAGCGACCGTGTTAGTAGTATTGACTAACACGGTCGCTTTTTTGTTAACAAATATTAAATGGTGTATGATCTCGATTGAGGATGACTATATTTACACCTTCTGTTTTTCTTTTTTAGAGGTCATTCCCCCGGATAGAATAAATTTCATTGCTTCTTCCGGCTTTACATCAATCACTTCTACCTGATCTTTTGGAATCAATAAGGTCACACCAGCTACTTGAAAGGTTTGCTGAATATAAACGGCAACATAGTCTTTTAATGGCTCATAAAAGCTCTCTAAATCTTCTGTTGTAATGAACCCCATGCTTTTGATTTCTGTGCCAGGTATTGTAACTAAGGCTACCTTCGAAAAAGATTTTTTCTCACCAAGAAATGAATGAATGGTGTCTTTAATTACAGAGTAGATTGTTTTAACAATTGGAATATGTTCAAGAAGCTTATCAATCAACCCAATCATTGTTCCTGTGAAAAACTTCGTAGACAACCAGCCTAAAAGTGTGATGAGAGCAATCGTCGCTAATAAACCAATTCCAGGGATGTAATCTTCCTTTAAATAAGGTTTTAATACATTACCAAGAATGCTATCTAAAAAGATAAATGTTTTAAAAACAACATATACAACTAGAATAATGGGTACAATCGTTAAAATACCCTTAATAAAATTTTGTACAATAATCTTCACTTTTTAAATCTCCTAAATATTTTCTACATGTATGAACATAACTCACTATTCATCATATGTCACAAGTAATCTGCACTTATTGTCCATCATGATAAGGAGGTTGGGTGCATTCTTCAAGGGTATATTTTCTTATTTTGTTAAAAAATTCTCTGTATAATATGGTTTGTATTCCGAATTGAAGGCTACGCCTACTCCTAATGATTCAAAGTCATTATGCAAAATATTTTCACGATGTCCAAGTGAGTTCATAAGACCTTCATGAGCAAAGATGCTGCTTAATTGGCCAGCAGCAAGGTTTTCACCGGCTACTCTAAAGCGAATATTATCTTCTTTCATTCGATCAAAGGGGGATTGCCCTTTCAAATTTGTATGATCGAAATAATTATTTGCAGCCATATCTGAACTGTGATCGCGAGCTGTTTCTTTTACAGTATTATCCCAAGAAAGAGCAGGAAGATCGTGCTCAACTCTAGCGGCATTTGTTAAATCAAACAGTTGAAATTCAAAACCTTCCTTTAATTGCGGACTTGCTTCGACATAAAAGTCTTTCTTTTGTTCTTCGACTTCTTCGCTTATGATTTGTACAGCTGTTACGGTATTGCCCTCATGTTTATCATAAAAGATGGTCACATAACTATCATCTAATTGAAATAAATGATATTCATCGTTGTTTTGCAGTTGATAAAAGACAAAACCTTTTCGAATCTTTGTAATCGGTTCACCAAATTGCTTAAGAACGGTATCTTTTGCACTTCCTAATTTAATCCCTTGTTTCGCTGAAATTAAATCCTGATTCGTATATAAACCGACTACTTTTTCGTTTTCATCATAAGCGGCCATGAAAAAGTTGTGGTAGTTTTTATGGTAAGCGTACCATTTCACACCGTATTCATTATAAGAAGAGCGCTTGGCTGTCCCTGCTTGTTTTTCAACGTCTTCTTTCGAATCACCAAGCTCAATATTATAAACAGAGAGGGATTGCTTGTCAGGTGTTTTTAAATCAGGTTGCTCCACCTGATCTTGTGTTTGTTGTTTGTCTTCACTTGGGATACGCTCTATCAGTTGATTCAGTTCACCAATTAGATGATTAAGACCATCTTGTAGTGTATCAAGTGAAGCCGAAACGTTAGGGTGATTAATGACAGAGCGAATATCAGATTGTACATCTTCATATGCTGCTTGATAGTTAGAATCTGCAAGATCTTCTCCGTATTTATACCAAATAAAGCCGACTAGGCATAGAAAGATAAGAAGTTTGGTAAGCCCTCTCAATGTAATACCTCCTTGTTTAAACGATATGCAGTGAAATTATTGTATAATGATTAATCATCAAAAGAAAAGGTAATGGTTTTGTAAAAAATGGAATTCAATAAAAAACAAATCACAGGCAAACCTCAAAAAGCTTTACCTGTGATTTGTTCTGTGTTCATGGTCGGAATGCTATCACTAGAAATCATTTCAATATTTTTAGTGACTTTAGTTGTATAAGTGAAGTCTCCATAGCAGTAAGGATAGCGAAAATTGTCTTTATCTCCGCCGCAATTATAGAGCTTTGGATTTTTGTTTACTTGAATCATTGAGAATTTCTTTGCTAGCTCTTCGCTATGTGTGCCGCCGTTTTTTGCGATGTAATGAATATAGCCCAACCCCATATTGTATGATTGAATAATTGTTGGAAAATCAACATCTTTTTTCTTTCCGTATTGAAGGACACGATGAAAGTGCTTTACGCCCTGTTTAATACTTTCTTTAGGATCTGTGATTGTATTAGGGGTAAGGCCTGCTGATTCAGAAGACTGCATCGGATCTCCGCCTTTTCCTCGACTTTCTTGCTGCATCAAGGATAAAAGAACGATTGTATATTCCTCAAGCTCATACTTTTTTAATTCATCTTCAAGGAGAGAGCTGTATTTTTTTACATCTGCAAAAGAATCCACTTTGGTTTCTGTGATTGTCTCATTTGTTGAGTGTAAAAACTGTTCGATTGTATGGAATAGAAGAATCATTGTACAAATAAAAAATAAGATAGCTATTCCAAAAGTCATATTAAATAGTGTCCGTTTTCTTTTCATCATCTACTCTCCAATTATTTTTACAAATCTCTTATACAAATAGTTTAACAAAAAATATGAGATTATCACTATTTTAGTATCATAAAGATGTTTGAAGAGAGCTGGATAGATACATAAAAGAATTGAATGAATTATCAGAATTGTAGATATACAAACGATCGCATTGACTTACATATTATTTTCCCTTAGAATCTTTTTATGCTTTTATGCACAAAAGCGTTTATGTATAAAAATAATATAGAAACTAGAGAAACCGATATTATTAAAGTGGGGAAATGGTTATGAAACTAGAAAATGCAAAACTTAAACTCCCATGGCTAGAAGCAACGATTATACTTGCTTGCTTATTTATCGTCATTGGAACGGGGATTATTTATTTTGAAATGACTCCGCATATGCCGATACTAGGAGGAGTTTTCTTTCTGTTATTATATGGCAGGATGAAAGGAGTTTCTTTTTCCGGTATGGAAAGAGCGATGGTGCAAGGGGCATCATCTGGTTTAGGAGCGATTTATATTTTCTTTCTAATCGGGATGTTAATCTCTAGCTGGATGGCAAGCGGTACGATTCCGACAATTATGTTTTACGGTTTTGAGTTTATTTCAGGTCAGGCTTTCTATGCGGTTGTCTTTTTGATTACGTCTTTAATTGGCTTATGTATTGGTAGTTCCTTAACAACGTCAGCAACCATCGGTGTTGCTTTTATCGGAATGGCAGGTGCGTTAGATTTGTCATTAGCGATTACTGCGGGAGCGGTTATTTCTGGTGCATTCCTTGGGGATAAAATGTCACCGCTATCTGATACTACGAATCTCGCTTCTGAAACAGTTGGTGTTCCATTATTTGAGCATATTAAGAATATGCTATGGACAACGATTCCTGGTTTCGTGGTAACGTTTGCACTATTTTTCTTTCTTTCACCACAATCTAGTGGAAGTAAAGTGCAAGAAATTGAAGATATGGTAGCAGCGTTGAGTATGTATACAACGATTAGTCCTTGGAGCCTATTGCCGTTTATTATCGTTGGAGGCATGGCTTTGAAAAAAGTATCCGCGATTCCGACATTAGCTGCGGGTATTGTATCAGCGGTCGTTATTACGTTTATAGAAACGCCAGCGCTAACAGTTAAAGAAATGGCAAATGTATTATACTCCGGCTTTGTCTTAAATAGTGGAGTAGAGCAGCTTGATACAATATTATCTCGCGGTGGAATTGCAAGTATGTATTTTTCCATTTCGCTTGTGTTACTAGCTCTCGCAATGGGAGGACTTTTATTTGAACTGGGTATTATTCCATCGATTTTAAATGCGATTCAAAAAATGCTGATTAATGTAGGTCGATTAGTTTCAGCAACCGTTTTTGCAGGAATTGGTGTGAACTTCCTAGCTGGGGAGCAATATTTATCTGTTCTATTACCAGGGAAAGCTTTTCAAGACAAATATGGTGAACTAGGACTAGAAGGGAAATCTTTAGCCCGAGTATTAGAGGACTCGGGAACAGTTGTGAACCCACTTGTCCCATGGGGGGTTTGTGGTGTATTCCTTACGCAGGTGCTCGGTGTTACAACGCTTGAATATGCACCGTTTGCATTCTTCTGCATTCTTTGTCCATTTTTAAGTTTAGTAAGTGGATGGACGAAAGTGGGCTTGCATTTTAAGAAATAGACAAATAGTTTCGTTTAGTAACAACGCTGCTGACAATGTCAGCAGCGCTTTTTTAATTTTTGGCTCATTTGTGTGAGAACGTCCTATAACAGAGCCTATTTTTTTAGTTCTTTCCAAAGAGCAAAAGGATTCTTTCTTTGGAGGTCTTTGTCCAAGTTTTTTAGCTTGATATCTCGTTCCTCTTTTGAGAGTGCTATTTGGTCGTAAACGTATTTTGTACCTAACCCAGCTTCTTCTTCCTCTTCTGCTGTGTAGGCATAATAAACATTTTTTAAACTTGCCCAATAAATAGCGCTTAAACACATAGGACAAGGTTCACCGCTTGCGTAAAGTTCACAATCAGAAAGATTAGAGGTGCCAAGGATATGGCAAGCTTCACGGATAGCTTGAAGTTCAGCATGCGCAGTTGGATCATGCGTTTCGAGAACGTCATTTACGCCTTTTGCAATAATCTTTCCATCTTTGACTATAAGAGCGCCAAATGGTTTTCCTTTTTTCTTCTTGGTATTTTCATAAGCTAACTCGATTGCTTGTTGCATAAATTCATTGTGACTCATATTTATTACACTCCCTTACACTCGAAAAATAAAAAAGCTATCCTTCCTTTGTACAGAAGAATAGCATATTTCTCCATTTTGGGATAATTTTATTCTTAGTTTGATAGCGATGTGAGAAGTTTTCGAATTTAACAATTTTTTCGGTTTACCTAATATCTCCTCCGCTATATTCATACTAGGGGTAATAAGGATAAGGGCGTGGATAGTAATACGGATAGTATGGTCTAGATTCTGGATAAAAATAAGGTTCTCTTTCAGTGGCAAGATTCTATTGTTTATCACTAATTAATGGATCTTGCGAATTGTTTATTTCATGTTAAAAGAGACGTAGTCTGATGTTTAGAGATTTTTTATATATACTTTAGAAATTTTTAAGGTTTGTATGTTATCGTTCTTAATAAAATCTATTATTTAGGATAGTGTAGTTTGTAATTGGTATTTCTGCACTTTAAGAACAGTCTAATTATACGGTGTTCCTTGCACTATATTTGATGAAGCGCAACAAACCTTTAATTTTTAGTGGCATGGCGTATTTAACCGTACTCACATCCCTAAATAACGTGTTAACGTACCGTAATGGTATTCTCGTTTAGGGAAATCAGTAGACGTAGTATAAAAACACCGGGGTGATTAATCATGTCGATTAAAACGAGATTTCTATTGTCCTACGTTGGAGTAATTCTTATTTCTATTACTTTGTTGTTAGTAGCTGGTTTTTTAATCATCTTTTCGATAACGGGTGATATAAAATCTATGGAGCATTTTTACAAAAAGTCTTATGTTCAAAGGCCATTGACTACAGCGGAAGAAAATGCGTTTCTGGATTTAAAACTATTGGCTAAAAATAATCCGAACCAGCTTCTAAACGAAGAGCAACTAAAGAAGATTGAACAGAAAGATATTGCAATTGTAGTTAGGAAAGATACACATATCGAGTACGCTTCATCAACTCTTGATAAGCATGTATTGGTTAAGTCTCTTCCTAGATTTGAAGCCACAAACATTAATACACGAGATACGATTAAAATCGATGACTTTTTTTTCACGTATGTGAAGTTTGATTTTTATTTTTTAGATAAAAGCGAAGGAAGTATTTTTGTTTTGAGAAAGGCAAGTTCCTATGCTGAGTTGACTCGAGAGTTGTTTCCAATCTTATTTGGTTTATTACTATTGCTGTTTATCATGATTATTGGGCTTTTGAACTATTTAGTTTCAAGAAGCATCATCAAGCCTATTTTGATTCTTAAGGAAGGAGCAGAACGAATTAAATCAGGCGATTTAAATTTTGAAATCAAGGCTACTTCGAATGATGAAATTGGACAATTAAATAGAACGTTTGAGGAAATGAGAATAAAATTAAAAGAGTCCATACAGCTTCAGCTTCAGTACGAGGAAAATCGAAAAGAACTTCTGTCTAATATTTCGCATGATTTAAAGACACCGATTACTTCGATTATTGGGTATGTTGAGGGGATTAAAGATGGTGTGGCAAACACTCCGCAGAAAATGGACAAGTATTTATCAACTGTGTACTTAAAAGCGAAAGATATAGATGCATTAATAGATGAACTGTTTTTATTTTCAAAGTTAGATTTAAAAAAAGAACCTTTTACTTTTGAAACGATGGAACTAGATAGCTATATGAGAGACTTCATTGAAGAACTTTATCTCGATTTACTTCAACAAGGAATCCAGATTGACCTTCAACTGATAAACCAATCTATATACGTGATAGCAGATAGAGAGAAATTAAAACGTGTATTGACGAATCTAATCAGCAACTGTGTGAAGTATATGAATAAAGAACAGAAGAAGATTGTTGTGTCTTTGCATGGAGGAGAGGATGATGTCATCGTACAAGTAGCTGATAATGGAGCGGGGATAGAAGCCTCTGCATTACCATACATTTTTAATCGTTTTTATCGTGCGGAGCAATCTCGAAATTCTCAGACAGGTGGAAGTGGTTTAGGACTTGCTATTACAAAGCAAATTATTGAAGAGCATGGAGGGAATATTTGGGCGACTAGTGAAATAGGAAAAGGTACAAGTATTTTCTTTTCTTTAAGGAAAGGTGAACAAGGTGAAAAGGATATTATTGATTGAAGACGAAATTAGCATCGCAGAATTGCAACGAGATTATTTAGAAATTCATGATTTTTATGTTGATATGCAACATACAGGCGATGCGGGATTCCAGCAGGCCCTTCAGGGAGATTATAACTTAATTATATTAGATATCATGCTTCCAGGTTTAAATGGATTTGAGATATGTAAACAAATACGAGCGGCCAAAGATATCCCTATCTTGCTTGTATCTGCTAAAAAGGAAGATATTGATAAAATTAGAGGTCTTGGTTTAGGAGCAGATGATTATATTACGAAGCCATTTAGTCCAAGTGAATTGGTTGCTAGAGTAAAGGCACATTTGGCACGTTATGAACGTTTAGCAGGAAGTTCAGTTCAAACAAATACGATTTTCGTTCAGGGAATTTCTATTGATAAGTCTGCGCGTAAAGTTCATATTAACGGCGAGGAGAAGCCGTTTACGACAAAGGAATTTGATTTGTTAGCGTTTCTTGTAATGCATCCGAATCAAGTATTAAGTAAAGAGCAGCTTTATGAAAGGATTTGGGGGTTAGAGTCAGCGGCAGATGTTTCAACTGTAACCGTCCATATTAGAAAATTACGTGAAAAAATCGAAAGAGATCCTGCCCATCCGAAATTTTTAGAAACTGTTTGGGGAGCGGGATATCGCTTTAATGTGTAGGATTTGTAATAGGATACTGTTGATTTTGGGCTCATTTCATGCGAAATGAGCCCAAAATTATTTGATCAATAATATTGTTTAATAGAGCGGATCTTTAAATAGTATATTTTATAATCTGTCACACAAAGGTGGCGGGTTTTTATAAACATTAAAAAATTTTATGAATAAGTTTATCTTTTTTAAGAATTTTTTTATAGCCAGTTTAGATGTTACTTGTATGATAAATTTTGTAATTAACAATACAAAATAAGGAGAATGTGAAAAATGCACTTTAAAAAACGTATTATACCAGCAGTATTAGCTGTATCTGTATTATCATCTGGAGTAGTTACTGTTCATCCAACAGTAGATGTAGAGGCAGCAAGTAAACACATAACAGCACAAGAGAAGAAGCAACAAGAAGCAAGAATTAGCAAAATAAATGTATTGAATACAATGACGTTACAGATTACTTTTAATAAACCATTAGCGGCAGAAGATATCGACCCGAATAACTTGGAAAATATTAAGAAACAATTCAAATTTAATCATGGTATGAGCATTGTCAATGTACCTCGTTTAAAAACAGGAGCAAAAAGAACATATATTGTGCCAGTTACCATTCAAAAAGATGACGTTAAATATAGATTAAGTTACAAAGGGCAACAAGTAAAATCCTTCGAAGGCACAGATCAAAAGATTGATTTCCGTAAAACTCAACAAGTAACAAATGATACATTTGAGATAGAATCATTTTTAGAAGATGGAGTAACAGACTACGCAAATATTATTGAAGCCTACCGTGCAGGGCGTGGTGATTTCGCATTTGAATTAAATAATAGAAACAGGGATGAAAACGGAAAGCATTTTGATATTATTTCGTCTTTACGTGATCGTGTTGTAACGATTACTGGAAATAACGGAGAACAGTTTGTAGCCAATTACGTTCCATTCACTCAGGCTGCTGATGGAAGACAAGCACCAAAATTCCGACTACCAGCAGGACAAACATTAAAACCAGGTGTGACATATAAAGTGACATCTAAGTGGGCTGACATTGGAAATAGAACATTTACGGCACAATATATCGCACCGCTTACACTTCAATCGGCAGAAGCAATTGATAATAAGACATTCCGAATTGTATTAGATAAAGACCCAGGCATGGAGTTATTTGCAGGTCGAAGTGTACAATTAAAAGGGGAAGACGGTAGCATTTTACAAGCTCAATATCGCAATTCTTCTCGTAAAGGGGCAGTTGGAATTTTCGATATGACAAATAGCACATTGAAACCTAACGTTAAATATACAGTAGTGCCATTGAACAATTGGGCAACTGCAGGTTCTGTATTTTTAATAGGCAAGTAAGGTGTAATTGGGGCTAAAAATAAAAAACATAAAAGGAACCTCTTATTAAAATAAGTAGTTCCGTTATTGTGGAGAAAACCTCAAATAACAACCTAAATTGCATAAGAAATAGCCAAGTGACAATAACTATTGTCATCTTGTTAATTGGTATGCTATTTCTATTGTCAATTCATCATAAAAGAGCGATAAACCCTTATATAACAAAAAAACGAGTATAAAACCTTTGTGATTTTATACTCGTTTTTGTATGCTATTTCTATTGTTTCTCCATGTTATTAGATTTGATGGATGGACACATTTTAGTTAAGTCTTTACAATGATTTCTGAGAAGATGTGTCCGTTTTAGAATGTAAGAGTGCAGGTGAAGAATCTACTATTTTTGTCTTCTCATCCATTGTGTGGCAACCCATTTTTCGCCAGTTATAACTGGCGCTCCACCATGTAAAGTTAGTTCGTTTATGTTTTTGTCGTTATAGAAATATTCGAAATACACGGCCATTCCTTTTCCGGGGGATATTGAAAAATTTAGTTTAGGAAAAAAAGTTTCTCCTCCATGCTCCACATCATTTAAGTACATGACGATCGTGCTGATTCTATTATTTTTTGTTGCTTTACTTGCAGAGGTAAAAAAATCAAAATGAGCTTTGTACTCTTGACCAGGAGTATATTTAAGAATTTGAATACCCTCTCCATGTTCAATGGGTATATTCATAATTGATGATATTCTTTTTTCAATCTTGGTAATGATGTCATTTTCCTTTTCTTGAAAAAACATACTGCTGCTTGTTCGGATTTCATTTACTTCGCGGGTAACTCCAATTTTAGAACGATGCATTTTGTCTTGTGACAATCTAATTAGTTCGTCACATTCTTCATTACTCAAAACATTTCCTAAAATTACTATTAGTGGTTCTTCTAATCTAGCAATTATATTAATTTCTCTATCTTCTGTTTTGATTTTATTTCCGATGTGATTAAAAATAGTTTGTTCTTTACCATCCATTATCAACTTTCATCGCCCTCTCAAGAGATTTAATTCTCGGAATAATTGATTTGTTTCTCAAATGGTTATTTATGATAATTATACCATGAACTTTCTGTTATTTACCTGTTCCTTATTCAACAAGAAATAAAAAAAGGGTCGTACATATTAGACATATCTAATATGTACGACCCTTTTATCTTCATACGTTTGCCTATTCAACTTAAATATAACAAAATAAGGGGTTCCTTTTATGTTTGCTTATTCTTATTTTACTATTTTCAATACTTCATCAGAAACATAGAAGTCTTTTCCGTTATAAATATTAATGGTCTTTACTTCTTGTTTTGTTTGACCTTTTTTCGTTTTTTGAATCACAATATTTTTGTTGACAGGAATCTCTATCGTTTGATCTCGTTTTGTAGCGACAAAAACAAGATTGTTTTTATCTGTTTGGTCGATACGAGTAGAATAGCCTTTTTTCTTAAACGCTTGATCTGCATTTAAATACATAGAGTCGGTTACCTTATTTAAATTGAAGTTCATAAATTTTGCCATGCTCTTCGCTAAATCTGTATTTTCTACTAACCCAGTTGGTTTAGATGGACCATAAGAATAGAGGAATACATCTTCACCAGTATGTCCTGTTGTTGTAAATCCGATATTTGCACGGTTAGCGAGCATTTTTACCATATCTGCAGCTATGTTTTTAGAAGCGGTTAAAGTAGCCAGTTCTTCAGAAGTAAGGTCGTCTAAACCATACAAGGCAGCGACTTCTTTTAGATTAGATTTGTCTGATTTTAGTTGACTTAATGCACCCTCTACGGTCATTTTCGCTTTTTTAAGCGGGTCGATGTAGGCAGAAACAGGCACGCTTGGATAAGTTGAACTTGTATTAGCATTTCCAATTGTAATACCGCTGTTTCCGTGATCCGTCACAGCGATGACCATTGTATTTCCATCTTTTTTGGCAAACTCTACTGCTTTTTTCACTGCGTCATCAAAAGCTAAAATATCGCTAATCATGCCGATTGAATCATTCGCATGAGCAGCCCAATCCACTTTACTTCCTTCTACAAATAGGAAGAATCCATCTTTGTCTTTATTTAATGTTTTAATCGCTTTATCAGTCATTTCTGCTAATGTCGGTTCGCTTGGCTTAGTTGTCGCACGATCCATGTCATAGGCAAGAGCACTTGGAGCAAAGCTTCCCCAAATTTTCTTTGATTTACTATTTAATAAATCATCGCGATTTTCAACGATATCATAGTTCTTCTCTTTTAGTACATCAGTTAGATTTTCGCCATCTTTACGAGCATTCTTCGTTGAACCAGGGGAGAGGGACTCTTTTCCGCCGCCTAATACAACATCAATATTTTGATAGACTTGTTGTTCTGCAATATCTTCATAGTTACTTCGATGTGTTACATGGGCAGAAAAACCTGCTGGTGTAGCATGCTGAATTTCTGAAGTTGAAATCAGACCGGTTGCTTTTCCTTGTTGCTTCGCTCCTTCTAGAACATTGGCTACTGGCCTTTGAGCATCTTCTGACTTCACTTGTGAAAGCCCAGGAGAATTAACAATAGAAGGGAGGACACCGACAAATTTGTCATTTGACTTATGACCTGTGGCAAGGGCCGTTGCTGCTGGTGCAGAATCGGTAATGGCAGATTCTGCTGAGTACGTTTTGACACCGCCAGATAGAATTCCATCCATAGCAAGATTACTTCCTTTATACCATCTTGATAAAGTGACCGCATCATCACTAGCCCCGTCCATCACCATCATAATGACATTCGTCGGCTCCTTTTTCTTTGTTTTTGCTTCTGCTTCCGTCACTCCATGATTTGCAGCAGTAAATCCGATTGATGAAACAGCGACTGCTCCAGCAAGCGTCAGTCCAGCAACTTTTCTACTGATTTGTCTCATATATTCTCCTCCAGTATGTAGTATTTCTTCCAATAATTCCATAATAGAAGAAGATTGTTAATAAAAGGTGGAAATGATGTAAAAGGAGAGCTTCAATTGTTAAGGTTTCATGAAGGGGGAAAAGGGAGTATAATGATTTTGAAAGAATACAGAATTTAACATAGTCTAAAAGAGAAGGAGGATAGTTGTCCTAAAAAGGGATATCTATTTATTTATGAATATCATCAGAATTATTGTACAAATTGCGATTTTATTCGGTTTTTCATTTTTAGGTGATCTAGTGCATACCTACTTACATATTCCATTACCAGGGAGTATTATAGGATTGCTGTTACTTTTCCTTGGATTATCTTTAAATATTTTCTCCGTTAAATGGATTAAACAAGGAGCGGGATTTTTATTAGCTTTTTTACCACTGTTATTTGTCCCAACGCTAGTAGGAATTATTAAGTACCCGGAGCTTTTTACCGGCAAAGGAGTTTTAATCCTTTTAGTTGTCGTTATCAGCACAGTTATTACAATGATCGCAGCAGGGAAAGCAAGTGAAGTTGCTGAAAGCAAGACGAAAGAAAGGAAGCAGAAGAAAAAGTGGCACAAACACTCATCGCAATCATTATAATTACGTTAACAGTCATTATTTATTTAGCTATGAATCGGTTATATGTACGTTTCTCTTCACCGCTTTTATCACCGATTTTAACAACAGTGCTAATCATTATAGCATTTCTTGTTTGTTTTCATATTCCTTATAACACATATTTAATCGGCGGAAAATGGATTAATTTTTTGCTAGGTCCAGCTGTTGTCGCTTTAGCTTATCCTTTATATAATCAAAGAAAAATGTTAATGAAGCATTTAGCACCTATTATTACAGGTGTATGTATTGGGTTGTTTGTAGGAATAATCAGTGGTTCTATATTGGCATTTGTATTTGGACTACATAAAGATATGATTCTCTCACTTTTACCAAAATCGCTTACAACCCCTATAGCAATGGAAGTTTCTGCTCAATTAGGTGGTATTCCAGCTATTACCGTTGTATTCGTGGTGATTGCAGGTTTTGTTGGAGCTGTATTAGGACCTGCTTTTTTGAAATGGAGCCGTATTAACAGTGATATGGGGAAAGGAATTGCTCTTGGTAGCGCATCACACGCGCTAGGAACGTCGAAGGCTTCTGAATATGGAGAACTGAGTTTCTCGATGAGTTCGATTTCAATGGCGTTAACGGCTATTTTAGGTGCGATTATTGGCTCCTTTATTCCATTCTTTTTTCATATATAGTACAAAAAATCCTTTGCCTATTTCAGCAAAGGATTTTTTGTGTACGGATGAAGAGTCAGTACTCCACATTGGGTTACTGGAAGTTTTACTTTATTTCGATATAACTAATAAATGGTGCTAAATGATTCGGTTGTTTCTATATTAAGGGTTATAATGCTAATTGCTGTTACATATGTTGAATGAATGATATCCTTAAAATGGAGAAAATATTACTTTGAAAAAGTGTATGCTAGATTAATATACCTGTTAATGATTATGAATAGTACACGTATACGAACTTATTTTGTTTTATGTCAGTTGGGAGGATTATAATGAAAAAAGAAAAAATTGGACTCGTTTTAGAGGGTGGAGGTATGCGCGGATTGTATACAATCGGCGTCCTTGACTCGTTTATTGATCAACAGATTATGACAGATTATGTGATTGGTGTATCGGCAGGAGCTTGTAATGGTGTATCTTATGTTTCTCAACAATATGGTCGCAATTATCGCGTGAACACAAACTATATTGAAGACAAAAGATATGTAAGCCTGTCAAACTTTATGAAAACAAAATCGCTATTTGGGATGGATTTTCTTTTTGATGAAATTCCGCATCAATTAGAAATTTTTGATTATGATGCTTTTCTAGCCTCTTCTTGTGAGTTTGTAACAGGTGTAACGGATGTGATAACAGGAAAGCCTGTTTATTTTGGAAAAGAACATATGAATTATGATTCGACTGTTCTTCGTGCTTCTTCATCGATTCCGGTATTTTCGCCTATGGTCGACTATAAAGGTGGAAAATATTTAGATGGTGGAACATCTGATCCAATTCCTGTACGGAAAGCGATTGCGGATGGATGTGACAAAGTAATTGTCGTTTTAACACGTGATCGCAATTATGTGAAAACACCTGAGAAATTCCGAATCATCTATAAACGTCTATTTAAGAAATATCCGGAAATGATTCGTTTATTAGATCAGCGTCATGAAATCTATAATGAAACTCTTCATTATGTGACGAAGCTTGAACGTGAGGGAAGAGCACTTGTTATTGCGCCAGGTTCTCCGATTACGATTAGTCGTTTTGAAAAAAATAAGGAAAAGCTTAAGAAGCTTTATCAGTTAGGAATACAGGACGCACAAGCAACGATGAATTTGATCGTCGAAATGGTACATGGGACAGCGGCTAGTTATTCTAAATAGAAAGAATAGTGTTTATTGTAGTAAGCAGATGAAAGATGTTGATTTGGGGAGTTATGCTTTTGGATAACTTTCCCTTTTTGTTTTTATCGTGTAATATCAAAATGAAAGCGCTTATATAATAGTGAATCTGGATAATTATGAAAAAAGGGTGAAGCTTATGAAACCACTTGCTGTGATTAGTACTAAGCTAAAGCCTCCAATGATTCGCGAACCAAAGATTAGGCGTGCTGGGTTATACCGGAAATTGAAACAGATCAATCAGTATCCTTTGACAATCATCCATGCTGGTGCTGGTTATGGAAAAAGTACAGCTTTAGCTCTTTTTGTCCAAGATGTGAAAGAAAAAGTATGTTGGTACGATGTTTCTTCGCAAGATGATGATTTTTTTCAATTTTATCAGTATATGATTCATAGTATTCAACAACTCTATCCTTCTTTCGGACAAGTTTTACTAGAAAGGGCTTACGCAAGTACCCCGTTTTCTAAAACAGATGAGCTGGTAGAATGGAGTATTTTATTTATTAATGAACTGGCTGCCTTATCTGAAGAAGTGATTGTAATTATCGACAATTTTCATCATGTAGAAAAATCTATGTCTATTCAATTGTTTATGGAATATCTTATCAACTATTATCCTTCGAACTTGCACCTTGTTGTATCTAGCCGAAATAAACCGCAGTGGAACTGGATTCCTCGTTTAAAGATGAATGGCCATATGCTTGAAATAACTCAAGATTATTTAGCGTTAACAAAGGAAGAGGCTGAGCTTCTTTTCATCGACTTTTACCATCTGACGTTATGTGATGAAGAGTTAGCACGTATTTTTCAGTTAACGGAAGGATGGGCTATTGCTCTAGAAGTTGTTGCTCAACAATTGATGGAGGGAACACATCTTCATAAAATCATCACCAATCGTTCTTCCTATTTAGAGGATTTTTTTGAATATATCACGTTGGAAGTATTACGTAATCAATCTTCAACAGTTCAATCCTTTTTGGAACAAACAAGTATATTAGAAGAATTGTCTCCCGAAGCATGTGATTATATTCTGGATATCGAGAATGCTGAGGAAATGCTGCAATATTTGAATCATCAAAACTTGTTTATTATACCAACTGGTCATCAACAATACCGTTATCATCCCTTATTCCAAGAGTTATTGGAGAACCGATGTAAAGACATGCAATCAGACCGTTTTTTTCAATTAAATAAGAGAGCCGCCCACTATTATGAAAATAGAGGTTTGTTTGAAATGAGTCTTTATCATTTGGAGAAACTTGTTGATTTCGGTGGGATGGCTAGAATTTTGCATATGCACGGGATGAGTATGTTGAAAAAAGGAAAGATTCATTATTTATTGGAGAAAGTAACCGCTCTTCCTGAAATAAAAAAAGATGAACATTATTTGCTATGGTTGATTGAAGCGGAAGTGATGCGGCTTTGTTCTCAATATGAAAGAGCGGAATTTTGTTATAATCGATTGATTTTTTTTAGTAGGCAATATGATGATAAACAAATAATGAGTCGTGCCCACGAGGGGAAAGCGAGGATATATTTAGACACGCTCCAGCCTGGTAAAGCTGAACGGCATTTACAAGCAGCCATTCAATTAAGAGAGAATAGCTATGGTGTCGATGAAGAGGAAATCGCAGAACTGCATCAATTGTTAGTTGAAAACTTAATTAATTCTGGAAAAACGAATCAAGCAGAACAATGGTTAACACGTATTAAACAAATCAACACAAGTAAGAATGGAAATTTGCTAGCTCGTTTATACTTGCGAACAGGCAGATTAATCATGGCGAAAGAAATTTTACAAGAAAGACAGAAAGAGTACTCTTTTAATCAAGAAACGCATATTCCCCAATTTCATCGAGAAACGGAACTTATTTTATCCTTAGTAGAGACCTACATTGGTAATGCTGAAGAGAGCAAACGTTTAGCTCAAGCCGCGATTGGACATGGAATTCAACTAAAATCATCTTATATAGAAGCTTGTGGCTGGATTAGAATGGGGCATGCTATTCAACTGCTTTCAGCCTATGATCCTGCTTTATCGATACAGTGTTATGAAACGGCATTAACGATTATGGGAGATATAAAAAATTCAAGAGGAAAAGCAGAACCGTATTTAGGCTTATGTTTGTACTATGCAGGAAGAAAAGATGATAAACAAGCGGTTGAATACGGACGATTGGCTATGGAGGAAACAGAAAAGGTACATGACCAATGGCTGACAGCTTATATTCGTTTAAGTATCGCCATTGCTTATGTTTATACGGAAAGTTGGACGATGGCTGAGCAAGAATTGGACGAAGCGGAGCAGCTATTTTGGCAATGCGGCGATGCTTACGGGCTTACTCTTGTTACGCTATGGAAAGTTCAGCTTGCTTATTCCTCAAGTTCCTGGCATGTATTTGAGCAGGAATGTATAAAATTATTTCAAAAAATTCAACTTGGACAGTATGAATATTTACTTTTAAAACGAACACTGTATGGTCCGGTGGATGTCCAGCAGTTCGTCCCCATTCTGCTCGAAGCTCAAAAACGGAATATTGGGCAATCGTTTGTTTCTAAAACGTTAAAGGAACTAGGATATCATGATCTTTTGACACATCCTGGTTATACACTAAAGATTTCAACGCTCGGACAATTCAAAGTCCTTTTGGGCAATCAGGAAGTAAAGGATAAAGGCTGGCAAAGAGGCAAAGCAAAAGAATTGTTTCAACTATTTCTTACAAAGAGAAATAAACTGCTGCAAAAGCGAGAAATTATAGAGATACTATGGCCTGAACAAGATGAGAAAACAGCAGACCGAGATTTTAAAGTAGCTTTAAATGCTCTTAATAGTGTACTAGAGCCGGAACGGAAAGCAAGGTCACAATCTTTTTTTATTAAAAGAGTGGGCAGTAGTTACGGAATAAATGACCAGTCAGCTTATATGCTGGATACTACCATGTTTGAACAATGGATGTTAAGCGGGTTAGAAGAACGTAATCAAGCGCAGGCGAAAGAATATTTAAAAAGAGGATTGACACTTTATAAAGGAGACTATTTACCTGAGCGCAAATTTCATGATTGGTGTTTAAATGAACGAGAACGATTATTGGTGCTGTTTCTGAGAGGAGCGGAGAGGTATGCTCAATTAAGTATTGTCACAGAAGCGTACCATGAGGCCATTTACTGGTGTGAAAAAATTCTAGAAAAAGATCGCACTTGGGAGGAAGCATATCGTCTCTTAATGTATTGTTATTATATGCATAACAATCGTCCGCAAAGTTTAAAATGGTACAAAAAGTGCTGTGATGTGCTGCAAGAAGAAATCGGTGTCGAACCACTTGCTGCTACAAAAGAAATGTATAAGATGATTATGGAAGCAACAGATATCACCTTATCCGAAAATGACTCAATCTAAGCTGAATGAGGGAAGCCTCGATTCAGCTTTTTTATTCGCTCCCGATTTTGTAACTCCTTTGTAACTCCCTTTTTTTAAGATGATATCAAGCAGGAATGGATTTCATTTTTTAAAATAGGAGGAAAACGAATGAGGAAAATGAAAGGTGCTTTGTTTGTAGTTTTACTTATGATGGTCTTTACATCAGCTTGTAGCTCTGGCTCTTCATCCTCGGAGCAATCATCTAAAGAAGGAACAATCAAAATTGGTGTGCTTGCTTCGATGACAGGGGCACTTGAATCATATGGTAAGCAAACAACGAGAGGGTTTGAGCTAGGGCTTGATTATGCAACGGATGGAACGCGAGAAATCGATGGGCGAAAAATTGAATTCATTATAGAAGATACAGAAACGAAAGCAGAAGTAGCTGTACAAAAAGCAACGAAACTACTTGAAGAGGATCAAGTAGATTTTTTAGTGGGATCATCTAGTTCTGTTGATACGCTAGCTGTTGTACCGCTTGCAGAAGAATATAAAAAAATCTTCGTTGTAGAACCGGCTGTTGCAGATAGTATTACTGGTTCAGAGTTCAATAAATACGTGTTTAGAACAGCGCGAAACTCCTCACAAGATGCTGTAGCAGGAGCAGCAGCGATTGCTAAAAAAGGAGTGAAAATCGCTACGTTTGCACCAGATAACAGCTTCGGGCATGATGGAATAACTGCATTTAAGGAAGCGGCAGAAAAATTGGGAGCAACCATTACTCATGAAGAATTTGCCGATCCGGCTGGAACAGATTTTACTTCCAATATCCAAAAAATTATCAATGCTAAACCAGATTATTTATTTGTTGTGTGGGCGGGAGCTAATTCTCCCTGGAATCAAATCGCTGATATGAAAGTACAAGACAAAGGAATTACCATTTCGACTGGTGCTCCGGATATTGCCGCGTTAAAAACAATGAAGCCATTAGTAGGAATGGAAGGGTTTAGCGTATACTATCATGATCTGCCAAACAATGAAGTCAATGATTGGTTAGTAAAGGAGCATAAAGATCGTTTTAATGGTGAGCTTCCTGATTTGTTTACACCAGGTGGGATGAGTGCGGCTATTTCGATTGTCGAAGCTTTGAAGAAAGCAGAGAATAGTACGGATTCTGATAAGCTGATTGAGGCTATGGAAGGAATGAGTTTTGAAACACCGAAAGGCACGATGACTTTCCGTAAAGAAGATCATCAAGCCCTTCAAACTCTTTATTCTATTAAACTCGAGAATAAGAAGGGCGTGGATTATCCAGTGCCTGTTTTAATTAGAGAATTAAGTCCTGAAGAAACAGCGCCACCAATTCGGAATAAGTAAATGTAGTTGCACTCCCCTTACGCCTTTGGACCAGACTGTGAAGGTGTAGGGGGGGTTTTTAAATAGAACATCTTAAAAAGGATGGTGAGTGAGCGTGGCGATTCTTGAAACGAAAAATCTCGGTATTACATTTGGAGCACACCAAGCTGTACAGGATGTTAATTTTTCGATTGAGAAAAATGAATTTAAATCGATTATCGGTCCAAATGGAGCGGGGAAAACGACCTTGTTCAATCTCTTAAGTGGACAATTGAAGCCAACAAAAGGAGAAATATATCTGAAGGGTCAACAAATAACGAAGCGCTCTGTCGTTGAACGAACACGATTAGGAATAGGACGTTCTTTTCAGATTACCAATGTTTTCCCTAATTTAACTGTATTAGAAAATGTAAGATTGGCTGTCCAGTCCCAAGCTAAATTGCGCTATCAAGCTTTTACGCATTATCGCAGCTATCAAAAATTTGAAGAAAAAGCGTTACATTGGCTGCATGTAGCTCTACTAGATCATAAAGAAAACACATTAGCCATTAATCTTGCTCATGGAGAGAAACGAAAGCTAGAAATGGCCATGTTGCTTGCACTTGAACCAGAGTTACTCTTATTAGATGAACCGACAGCAGGAATGTCGTTGGAAGATGTACCAGCTATTCTGCAAGTGATTAAAAAAATTAAAGAAGAAGGAGATAAAACGATTTTATTGATTGAACACAAAATGGATATGATTATGGATTTGTCCGATCGAATTATGGTGTTATTTAATGGGAAACTTCTCGCGGAAGGAACACCGAGGGAAATTATGGACAATGAAATGGTGCAGTCCGCTTATTTAGGAGGTTTGTACGATGAATTCACTTCTCAGTCTTAAAAATGTTGAAACGTATATTGACCAATATCATATTCTTCAAGATATTTCATTTGAAGTACCAGCTGGAGAAGTAACGGTGCTATTAGGTAGAAATGGAGCGGGCAAGACGACAACTTTACGAACGATTATGGGCTTAAATCCACCGACAAAGGGAGAGGTAGCCTTTAAAGGAGCAATCATGAACGGGTTGCCTCCACATGACATTGCCAATAGAGGGATTGGGTATGTGCCAGAAGACCAAGGAATCTTTGGAGAGTTAACAGTTGAAGAAAATATGAAAGTAGCGATTAAAAAAGAAAGTGATGATGTGATGGAGAGAATGGAATGGATTCTTAATCTTTTTCCAGACTTAAAAACATTTTGGAAAAAGCCAGGCGGACTGCTAAGCGGCGGGCAAAAGCAAATGCTTTCTATTGCCAGAGCTTATGTCAATGAAACCGAATTGTTGCTGATTGACGAACCAAGTAAAGGCTTAGCACCGATTGTTGTGGAGAAAGTTATGCATTCTATTCAAGAAATGAAGCAAAAAACAACGATTATTCTAGTTGAACAAAACTTTTTGATGGCCAGTCAAATAGGAGACTCTTTTTATATTATTGACGACGGCAGAACAGTATTTAATGGACGGATGCAGCTTCTTCGTGAAGATGAAAGTCTTCGTCGGAAATACTTAGGAATCGCTTAGGGGGCATAATATGGAGCTATTCATTAATTTAACGATTAATGGTCTTGCAACAGGAATGTTAATTTTCCTTCTAGCTGCAGGTTTAACATTAATTTTCGGTTTAATGAGTGTTTTGAATTTTGCTCATGGGGGCCTTTTTGCTTGGGGAGCATATGCCGGTGTCTGGCTGTATCTATTAACAAATAGTTTTATAGCAGGAATAATAGGAGCTATTTTCATGGGTATCATTCTCGGTTTTATAACGGAAAAGTGGATTATTCAGCCTGTGTATGGAAATCATGTTCAGCAAATATTGATTACACTCGGTTTTATGATTGTTCTCTCGGAATTTTTGAAAGTAATCTGGGGACCTAATCAAATTGCTGTTACACCTCCAGCCTATTTAACAGGAAGCTGGGAAATCGGGAATATTTTAATTATTAAATATCGAGCTTTTATTATTGTGGTCGGCTTCCTCATGTACGCCTTGATTTATTATATGTTAAAACATACGAAGATCGGGCTGATTGTGCGTGCAGGAGTGATTAATAAAGAAATGGTTCAGTCATTAGGTATTAATATTAAGCGGATCTTTTTATATGTGTTTATGGCTGGAGCGGCTATGGCAGCATTAAGCGGCATGTTGATTGCTCCATATGCGGGAGTGATTCATGGAAATATGGGGATGGAATATGCGATTCTTGCTTTTATCGTCGTTGTCATTGGCGGGATGGGGAATATTACAGGTTCCATCTTAGCAGCTACGCTTGTTGGACTTATTGGTTCCTTTATGGCTTATTATGTCCCAGAGCTTTCGCTAGCCGTTAATATGCTGATTATGGCTGTTGTTTTACTAGTTAGGCCGCAAGGATTGTTTGCGCTAAAGGGGTGATGAGGTGAGAAGGAATAGATTTACTGATAAAGAGTCTCTGCTATTTTTGATTATAGGTATCGCTTTATTCGTATTTCCGTTTATTTATGAAGATCGAAGCATGTTAATCCTTTTTACACAAATTTTTATCTTTGCGATTTTTGCGATGAGCTATGATATTTTACTTGGTTTTACCGGCATTGTTTCTTTTGGGCATGCAATGTTTTTTGGCATTGGAGCTTACTGTGTGAGCGTTATGTTAAAGCATTATGAACCAACGATGCTTCTTGTTACTGGGGCGATTATTTTGGGTGTTTTGTTTTCTTTAATCATCAGTTTTGTTGTAGGGTTGATGACGCTTCGTTTAAAAAGTCATTATTATGCGATGTTGACGCTGGCTCTTGCTGGTCTATTTCTTGTCGCTGCAGAAAAATGGAGGACCCTTACGTATGGAAATGATGGATTTACGTTTCGAGTTCCTGAGTTTTTCCATAATCGACTTCACTTTTATCTTGTTTGTCTTGTGCTGATGATCATTGTCTATTTTGGATTAAAACGATTTATCCAGTCTCCATTAGGAAGAATATTGCTAGCTATTAAGGATAATGAACAACGGGCAGAATCGCTTGGCTATCAAGTTTTGCATTATAAAATCATTGCTAGTATCGTAGCTGGCGGAATTGCGAGTTTAAGTGGTTCTTTATATGCGTTATCGCTGCGTTTTGTCAATACGAGTGTATTTACGATGGACATTACGCTGGATGCTTTATTAATGACGATTATTGGTGGAGTGGGTACACTAATCGGCCCTGTTTTAGGGGCGGCTATTATTGAATTGGCTCACCATTGGCTGACAGGACTTGCAAAGGTGCATTGGATTTTTGAGCGTTGGCTTATTTTGTTTGGCATTGTGTATATCCTTGCAGTAATGTTCTTTCCAAATGGGATTGTCGGTAGTGTCCGAAAGCTTGTTGCAAAAAAAGGAAAGAAGGAAGATGTGTCGACTTCAGAGAATATAGTGAAGGAGGGGTGAGATGAGCGGGCAAACAATCGTTTCATTTATCTTTCGCTTCCATCTCGCAAACACGGAAACGTTGACAGAAGAGAAGCAGTGGAGGATTAAAGTGACTCATATTCAAGACGATGATGAAATGACCTTCGAAAATCTAGATGATGCCGTAAATTTTGTAAGACAATCTCTTACGAAACGATAGAGAAAAGAAGTCGAGGGGGGTATTTAGCAAATAGTAGATGAGGAGATGAAGTGAATGAATAAAGTGGGAGTGGAACTGAAAAGAACGACTTTAGCAAATGGAGAAACATTAGGATACCGTGAAAGGGCAGGCGGAGATAAAGTGTTACTTCTTGTTCATGGAAATATGACCTCTTCTAAGCATTGGGATCTTTTAATTGATGTTATTCCTTCCTCTTATAAAATATTAGCTGTGGATTTACGAGGTTTCGGTCATTCGACGTATATACGTTCGGTTGAAAGCATCAAAGATTTTTCAGATGATCTCAAACTGTTTGTTGATCAGTTACAGCTGTCCAAGTTTAGTATGATTGGCTGGTCGACTGGTGGTGCAGTTGCAATGCAGTTTTGTGCGGATTATCCAGGGCTATGCGAGCAATTAATTTTATTAGCCTCTGTTTCAACGAGGGGCTATCCAACGTTTGGAAGCCCGGACTTGACGAAGCGACTGCAAACACAGGAAGAAGTCAGAAATGATGCTAAGACAATGACTGTACAACAAGCGTATGATACGAATAATCGAGACTTTTTGAAGTCTGTGTGGAATACTTTAATTTATACAAAGAAGCAGCCTGATGACAGGAAGTATGAGGAATATGTGGACGATATGCTTACACAGCGCAATCTTGCTGAAGTCTATCATACTTTAAATATTTTTAATATAAGTGATCAACATAATGGATTGCTTCAAGGTAGAAATCAAGTGAGGGATATTCAAATACCTGTCCTTATATTACGAGGAAGTGATGATTTAGTGATTTCTAAACAAATGGCCGATGAAATCATGGAAGATTTTCATGGCCGAGCGGTTTTTAAAGAATTGGCGGCTTGTGGTCATTCTCCATTAATCGATAATCTGGATTTGTTATGTAATGAAATTGTTCAGTTTTTAGACAATAAGGCTCAATAGACAAAATTTCCAATATTCTCTTTACATGTCTATGAATTTATTTTATAGTGTAGTAGAAAAGTTAATATTTTCATACTAGGGGTGTCCAATAAGTTGGGCTGAGAGAGAGACACGATAAAGTTTCTTAACCCTCAGGACCTGATCTGGCTCATACCAGCGTGGGGAAGTTGCTATCTGCTTTTTTTAATGGCTTTGTGCCGTTTAAAAAACTGACTACTACCGGGTTCTGTTTATACAGATCCCGGTTTTTTCATGCCGCTTGGGAATCAGATTTCGTCCTATAACTAAAGGAGGAATTGATGATGAGTGAACAAAAGAACGTCGTAATGACAAGTTTTCCAGCTAGTAAAAAAGTATTTGTAGAAGGATCACAACCAAGTATAAGGGTTCCTTTCCGTGAGATTGAACAGTCTCCAACTGTGACAGCGCGAGGGGAAGAAGTAAATCCGCCTATCCGTGTCTATGATACGAGTGGTCCCTATACGGATCCACAAGTGAAGATTGATATTGAAAAAGGTCTACCATCTGTACGGAGCGAATGGATTCGTGATCGTGAAGATACCGAGGAATATATCGGGCGTGAAATAAAGCCTGAAGACAATGGCTATAAAAATATCGATCAAGGAAAAGAATTTGTATTTCCTGGATTAAAAAGAAAGCCGCTTCGTGCAAAAAAAGGAAAAAATGTGACACAAATGCATTATGCGCGTCAAGGAATCATTACACCTGAAATGGAATACATTGCGCTACGAGAAAATATGGACGCTGAATTTGTTCGTAAAGAAGTAGCGGAAGGTCGAGCAATTATTCCTTCTAACATTAATCACCCAGAAAGTGAACCAATGATTATTGGCCGCAATTTTTTAGTGAAAATCAATGCCAATATCGGTAACTCTGCAGTGACTTCGTCGATTGATGAAGAAGTGGAAAAAATGACGTGGGCTATTCGCTGGGGAGCCGATACAATGATGGATCTCTCTACAGGGAAAAACATTCATACAACACGAGAATGGATTATTCGCAACTGCCCAGTTCCGGTGGGAACAGTCCCAATTTATCAGGCGCTTGAAAAAGTGAATGGTATTGCTGAAGATTTAACATGGGAAGTGTTCCGAGATACATTAATTGAACAAGCGGAACAAGGGGTGGATTACTTTACGATTCATGCGGGAGTACGCCTTCCATATATTCCACTAACAGCGAAACGCACGACTGGCATTGTATCTCGGGGCGGCTCGATTATGGCGCAATGGTGTTTAGCTCATCATCAAGAAAGCTTCTTATATACACATTTTGAAGAAATATGTGAAATTATGAAAGCATACGATGTTGCTTTTTCATTAGGAGATGGGCTTCGTCCGGGTTCGATTGCTGATGCGAATGATGATGCCCAATTTGCAGAGCTCGAAACGCTCGGTGAATTAACGAAAATTGCCTGGAAACATGATGTGCAAGTGATGATTGAAGGACCAGGTCATGTACCGATGCATAAAATTAAAGAAAATATGGATAAGCAATTAGATATTTGTATGGAAGCGCCGTTCTATACGCTTGGGCCATTAACGACTGACATTGCACCAGGCTATGATCATATTACGTCAGCCATTGGCGCAGCGATGATTGCTTCATACGGAACAGCGATGCTTTGCTATGTAACACCGAAAGAACATTTAGGCTTACCAAATAAAGACGATGTGCGCGATGGGGTTATTACGTATAAAATTGCCGCTCATGCAGCCGATCTTGCAAAAGGACATCCTGGAGCAGAACTTCGCGATAACGCTCTTTCAAAAGCACGATTTGAATTCCGTTGGCGTGATCAATTTAATTTATCACTCGATCCAGAGCGAGCGATGGAATACCATGATGAAACACTGCCAGCAGAAGGAGCTAAAACCGCTCATTTCTGTTCAATGTGCGGCCCGAAATTTTGCAGCATGAAGATTTCTCATAACATTCGTGATATGGAAGTAGATAAAGCGCTAGAAGAGAAAGCGGAGGAATTCCGTCAGAGTGGTTCAAAGATTTATCAATAATAGCATCAGTAAGCTCCTTTCTTTTGAAGGGAGCTTGTTTTTTTATAATGAATCGTTTCATAGATTTGGATCAATTTGTCGATTCTTTGAACTACTCACCACTTAATTTCTAACGAAATTTGAAGTGGGAGTCTTCTGTCGGGAGATGATAAAAAATCAGATCGGTTCTTTCTTCCTGTGAAACGATTTTACTCTAACAGGGAATAAGGCTCATTTTTGGTATATCCTTCATCAATAGCATTGAGACTTCTAAATTTTTTATGATTTAATAGATTTGTGAGAAACATTAATTGAGAAAATTGCTGGAGATGCAATTGTGGATGCAGGGCTAGGAGCTGTATCGTTAGCTGCGGGAGCTGTAGTGGTTTCAATTGCTGGTATGTTTGGTGCACCTTTAGTAGGAGTAGCTGCTATTGGGCTTGGTGCTTCTCTCGTTACTACGTATTTGACAGATGGTATTAAGATAGGCAAGGATGAGAAAAACCTTTCTGATGGACTCAAGGATGGAGTGCAAAAAGGAATTAAAACAGTTGCAGGTTGGATGAAGTAAATGACAATCAAGAAATTAGGTGGTTTATACATGTTGAAAATACCACAACATAAAAGATTTAATCAATTACCAGGACATATTCAAGACCAGTTACAGCCTTTACCTGTTTATCAGATTAAATTTGTTATTGCAGGTAGTACATTTTTAATGCTGGATGCTTTTGTTCTTGTACCTTTACTTTTTCCGTATATAAAGGCTTTTCTGTATGTCATTTTACCTTTATTAGCAGGAATAAGTGTATGGGCGATCTGGCTTTTGTGTAAGAAAGTAGAAGATATAGAACTAGATTCTATATTATTTAGTGGATATTTAGGTATAGTTGGTGCAGTTAGTTATTTTCTTATGGGGCTAAAGTATTCCTATATAGGAGGAATACAATCACCCATCTTTTATATTGTGATGTGTGTATTATTTCTCGCGACGGTCTATTTTTCTATCCTTCAGCAATATAAAAAATATGGTTCAATTGAAAAACGGCCAAAGAAGAACACACCAGCTTGGCAATACACATTGGTTCGTGTTTCCGTTCCTGTAGGATATATTATTGCTCAATACATAATGGGACTTTCTCCAACCTTAGTTCTTGTTGTGATGACTATTGTTTGGTATGGTTTTTCTTACTTTTTTATTTGGTTATTAGCGAAATATTTTCATAAATACTTTTTTATGAAGGAAAATATTCACTTTGTTTATTTTTCTAATAAGGAATTGAATCGAAAAATAAGAGGACTTGACAGTAAGAAATGATAGTCTTATGGATTACTTTCATTTTTCAGGTGATTTAGTACATGTTAACAATCAGCAAAGATATAAAACGAAGAGATTTACCCGATCATATTCAGGAAGGATTAACCCCTTTTTCTACAGTGCAAATTAAAGGAATGATTTTTGCTTATACCTTCCTTCTTCTTGATTTTCTTATTATCATGCCACTCCTTTTTCCGGTTATCAAACCGATTCTTTATGTAACATTTCCTTTAATGGCCATGATTAATATTTGGGCAATCGCGCTTCTGATTAGAAAACCAGAAAAAACCGAAATGGAATCCCTTTTATTTATAGGTGGTTCAGGCATCATCGGATCATTTTGTTACTTTATGTTAATTCTTAAGTATTCGTATATGTTAGGATTTATATCACCAATTTATTATGTAATCTGGTTTATCATTTATGCAGCGTTAATTTATTTTTTTGTGCGTCAACAAATAAAAAAATATTCGTCTTTGGAAAAACAATCAGAGAAGAAAACACCGGCTTGGCAGTATACCTTGGTAAGTATATCAGTACCAGCAGGATATATTGTGGCACAATATGTAATGAGCTTTTCTCAATCAATCCTCCTTTCGATTATGATGTTGGTCTATTGGATTTTTTGTATCTTTTTTATTTTTATAATGGCTAGGTCGTTTCATAAATATTTTTTTATTAAGAAAAACATGCATGTAGCGTACTTTGCCAATAAAGAACTGTATCGGAAAGTAAGAGGATTGGATTGAGAGAACGGGCAGAAATGTAGGTTGAAAAATGTGAATAAAAAAGTGAGGATATAACATGAAGCAGAAATTATTACCTAATGGTTCGATTGTAGTACTAGAAGGCGGGAATTTGAACTACCCACCACTTAGCTAAAGCTTGAAGTGGGGGATTCCTGCGAACACCAGTGTATCCACTAGTTATTTAGCAGGCTAACCCTGTCGCACCGACAGTTAGCAGTGCAGACGGCTTATTAGCCTCCTGCGCGGTGTTGCTATTTTGTACGTTGAACTCGCCACACGCCCTACTCTGCTTGGTTTTCGCTACTTCGGTGCGTGTGGAGGCGATTAGAACGTTGAAGATTTTACGCGACAGACGTTTTTCCTGTCACAACCTCCTATCTTCAGTTTTCAAAGAACAACTTACAGGAATATTCTACCATACAAACAAGTGTTTTGGCTACCGCCAACTGACATTCATCTCCCACCTACTCATTGGGCTATTGCCCTTCATATTCCTTGAGGATGGGGGTCTTCTGTCGGGAAAAGATAAAGTTAATGATTTACGGAAGAAAACAAATTCTGATGACGGAAGACGATCAACAGGGAACGATATATGATTATTTAGCTGTCCCTTATCCAGAAGGCTATATATCACAGGAGTATACGTATGTGTTTAATCATGCTAATATCGTTAAAGTCATCTTTGAAGGATTTGCTAATGAAGAAGAGGAAGAGTTCCAAACTGTATTGGAGCAGGTTAAACAATAGGCTTCATTGATAGAGAGAAAAACAAAAAATTAAAAGGCGAGACATAGCTTGTGAGCACTCTCTTTTTTATTTTGATAATACGTATTGAAGGAATGAAAAGTATTGGTTTGTAAAAAAAGGAAGTAAACGGCCAAAGAAGAACACACCAGCTTGGCAATATACATTGGTCCGTGTTTCCGTTCCTGGAGGATATATTATTGCTCATTACCTAATGGGACTTTCTCCAACCATTGTTCTTGTTGTCATGATCATTGTTTGGTATGGTTTTTCTTATTTTTTGTTTGGTTATTAGCTAAATATTTTCATAAATACTTTTTTATAAAAGAAAATATTCAGCTTGTTTATTTTGTTAATAAGAAAATGGGGAGAAAAGCAAAAGGATTGAATTGAGAGAATGGAAGGAAATCAAAATTAATTCATTTACCCATTTTTTGTAAAAAAATCCTATCAATTGAATGTTGATAAATTTGCTTTAAGAAAACATTAACTTTGAAGAAGCCCCACTTTTTCTAGTAAAATAATAAAAACCAAATTTTTCTAGAGGTGTATATGATGAGATGGAAAAAAACAATGCTAACATTTGGAATTTGTTCTACCCTATTACTTGGAGCTTGTTCTAGTAAAGAAGAAAGTCATGATAATCATCCAATTCATACGGAACATACAGATTCAGGTGATATTCGTGAAGAAACAAGCGGGATAGGAGAAATGCCTGAATTTCTAGCGGATAAACCAGAGGATATGCAGACCATCTATGCAGCTGCTGCTAAACATCAAAAGCTATTAGAACAAATCCCTTGTTATTGTGGATGCGGGGAATCGGCCAACCACAAAAACAATTACGACTGCTTTGTGTTTGAAAACAGAGAAAGCGGAGCTGTTGTCTGGGATGATCATGGGACGAAATGTGGTGTCTGTTTAGAAATTGCCGCTCAGGCAGTAGTTGATTTTAACAACGGAAAAACGGTAAAAGAAATACGAAAGGCAATTGATCAACAATATAAAGACGGATATGCAAAGCCAACGGATACGCCGGAAGTGTGAATTTTATTGGTAATTTAATGAAAAAATGTATTGAAAAAGAAGAAAAAACAATGTAACATAGGTACATCTTAAATCGAAAGGGTGACCATAGGACGATGATTAACTAATCCTGTTTTAAAGAATAGATTCGTTATATAATACGAAGTTATTTTTGAATGGGATTAGTCTGTACTTTAAAAAAATCATCGAAGTTGTAGTACATGGTGTACTATGTCTTTTTCTATGGTTTTTGACGACCTCCTATCCAAAAATAACGGATGGGAGGTTTTTTGTTGTCTCCCATAATCATTAATAGAAAAGGGGAATGTTATGTCACAATTATTGAAAAATCGATTTGTTCAAGCGATTTTCCTATCCGCATTGTTTCTTCAAATAGGCATTTGGGTGAGGAATTTTGCGATTTTGTTATTTATTATGGAAAAAACCAATGGAAATGCTTTTGCTGTTTCCATGATCTCTGTTGCTGAATTTGCTCCGATTTTTATTTTTTCTTTTATTGGCGGGACATTTGCTGATCGTTGGCGGCCAAAAAGAACGATGGTATGGTGTGATATATTAAGTGCTATTTCGGTTTTTGCGGTAGTGCTCACACTAGTGTTTGGTTCTTGGCATATTGTCTTTTTTGCTACATTGATTTCGTCGATTTTATCGCAGTTTTCTCAGCCGTCGGGGATGAAACTCTTTAAGATGCATTTAAGCCCGGAATTGCTGCAGTCAGCGATGTCGATTTACCAAACGATTTTTGCTGTCTTTATGGTGCTTGGGCCTGTTCTTGGTACGATGATTTTCCAACAATTTGGAATTGTTGTGTCGATGATTGCTACAGGAATAGCCTTTCTTCTTTCTGCAGTGATGCTTCTATTCATTCCAGCTGACCATAAAACAGAGGATGAACAGACAGCTACAACCTTACTTGAAGATATGAAAAGCGGCATTCGTTATGTTCTCGCTAAAAAGGAATTGAAGCTACTTGGAATTTGTTTTATGGCTGCAGGACTTGCAATCGGACTTATTCAACCTTTAGCGGTTTTTCTTGTAACAGAACGATTAGAGTTAGCAAAAGAAAATTTACAATGGCTGTTAATGGTGAATGGAGTCGGAATGATTTTGGGAGGAGCGGCTTCTGTTATATTCTCTAAATCTCTTCTTCCGCAAAAGCTTTTAGTAATTGGGATGTTAGCCAATGCAATTGGGATGAGTGTGATTGGTTTTTCAACAGACCTTACATTAACTCTTGTCGCTGAATTTGTGAACGGATTTTTCCTCCCATGTATTCAAGTCGGCATTAATACGATGATTTTACAAAACACAAAATCGGAATTTATTGGAAGAGTGAACGGTACGTTAAGTCCGCTTTTCTCTGGAGCGATGGTATTAACAATGAGTATTGCTGGTATTTTAAAAGAAATGTTTTCAATTATTATGATTTTTGAAGCAGCTGCGATTCTATTTATTATCGGACTTTTGTTTATTCTGCCAATCTATAACATGCAAGCATCAGAGAGTGTTGAAGGAATGCTATCAAAAGAGTAAAATCTTGACTTATTATATGAGTCATGGTAATTTAGTTTCGGATAACAATAGTATTGGACATATCATCTAAACGCCATATTGGTGCTTCCATGTGGAAGAGAATAGGGAAATCGGTAAAACGATGCGGAGCCCGCCACTGTAGTTGAGGAGTCGCTGTCATAGCCACCGGATTTATTTCCGGGAAGGGACAGACTGACGTTGAATCATAGCCAGGAGACCTGCCAGTATTGGATGTTCTGAGATTTGGCAAATTCTCAGCCTATTTAGGCTGGGAATTTTTTTATTGTCTAAAAAATTGGAGGGATTAGTATGAACAAGTTAAGTGAAGCAGAAAAAAGTGGAGTCTATAAAGCGATTTTTAATCGAAGAGATATTCGGACCTTTTTACAAACACCGATTCCGGATGAAACATTATATAAACTATTAGAAGCGGCTCACAGTGGCCCATCAGTTGGATTTATGCAGCCATGGAATTTTATCATTATCAAAGATGACGAAACAAAGAAAAAACTAGCTGCCATCGTTGAAAAAGAACGACGCGCGCTTGCGATTCATTATGAAGGAACGGATCGCGAGTTAACCTTTTTAGATTTGAAAATTGCTGGAATTCTTGAAGCACCTGTCACAATTTGTGTGACATGCAACCCATTCAGTGCTGGTGACCATGTATTAGGAAGAAACTCAATCCCTGAAACGGATTTAATGTCCACAAGCTGTGCCATCCAAAACATGTGGCTTGCTGCTTATGCAGAAGGACTAGCGATGGGCTGGGTAAGCTTTTATAAAAAAGCCGATGTCCGAACGATTTTAGGTATCCCCTATCATGTGGATCCAGTCGCTTTACTTTCCGTTGGTTATACGGAAAATTATCCGGATCGACCTTTGCTAGAGATTTATAATTGGGAGAAACGACAACAATTGGATGGAATGATTTTTGAGGGGGAGTGGGGAGGTCGCTCTAAATAAGTCAATAACTATGTACTTTGTAAATAGATAAGTATATTTATAATGATATTAGTTGAAAGTTTAAGAGGGGAATCCTGTTGACTTTGAATAACTATTGCTTTTAAAAAGATTGCGAACCTCCATCAATGTAGCGTATACAGGGAGGTTCGCGAATGTCTTTCTTTTGAACCAACAACACCAGTTAGCCACACTACGGCATAGCATCCTCCTTAGTTAGAGGGTGAGGATTGAAACTGATAAGTCTGTACAAAAATCCCGTCTCCCTCCAACCATTCAGCGATAAAAACATCTTTATAATCTGAAATATCTTGTGATGAGAGTTGCACCTTTAACCAATGTTCATCAAATCCTAAATCTTTTAGTTCATCCCACAGTACTTCTCCATCACGAATGAGCGTAACAGGAACGTAAACAGGTGTCCCTGAAAGATTGAAATCCTGCAATGTTGTTTTCTGATACTGTGGTTTTTTTAAAATGCTAATAGAACCGTTCGCCTCTAAATAACAAAAGGCCACTTCTCGAATCGAAAAGGTTTCACTTTGCCGAAGTAAGCTTTGTAACTGATTAATATTCATCCGATTTTTCCTTAGCTCTTCTCGATCAACGACTCCATTTTTAATAAGAGCAGATGGTTTTCCTTCAAAAAGGCCACGAAACCATAAAGATTTTTGTCCAAGATATTCGACTATAAAGAGCAAAATTCCCCATAATACCATGGAGTATATAACATAAAGAATCCCAATTTGATGATCGTATAAGGCGTTGCCTAGTAATTCTCCTAATACTATAGCGGAAATAAAAGTGAAAGGTGTAATTTGATTAATAATTTTCTTGCCAACGAATTTGATGATTATAAAAAGCAGAAAAAATCCCGCAATCAGTTCTATTGTTAAATGCATGATTTTCATGCTATACATACTCCGATCTTTAAACATGATGATAACATTCCTATTTATCTCCAAATCGTAGCTGTTATAATACGAACTTTTTGTAAAAAAAACCATAAAAAGGGTATTAATATATGAATTTTCGAAATAGTCATGCTAATATAAAAGTATATTTCAAATATTTGGGGGAGGGGTGCTCGTATGAACATTCAAGATTCAATTGCCATTGTAACGGGTGGAGCTTCTGGTCTTGGGAAGGCGACGGTACAACATATTGTGGAAAATGGCGGAAAGGCCGTCATTCTTGATCTTTTTGAAGAGAATGGTGCGCAACTTGCTAAGCAGTATGGTGAGTCCGTTTTGTTTGTGAAAACCGATGTAACGAAGGAAGAGGACGTTCAAAGAGCTGTCGATCAAGCCGTTCAGCGATTTGGTCAGATTAATACTGTTGTCAATTGTGCGGGAATTGCTATTGCAAAAAAGGTTTTAAGCCGTCGAGGGATTCATGAATTGGAAGCGTTCTCAAAAGTGATTTCTGTTAATTTAATTGGCACGTTTAATGTGATTCGTTTAGCTGCAGAGAAAATGGCTCAAAATGAAGCAAATGAATCAGGAGAAAGAGGGGTTATTATTAACACCGCTTCAGTTGCCGCTTTTGAAGGTCAAATTGGACAAGTTGCATACAGTGCTTCAAAAGGTGGAGTCGCTGGGATGACGCTGCCCCTTGCCCGTGAATTTGCTTCAAATGGCATTCGTGTCGTATCGATTGCTCCAGGCTTATTCCACACACCGATGGTTGATGCACTGCCGGAAGAAGCGATGATTGCTTTAGGAAAAATGGTACCATTCCCATCTCGTCTTGGTTATCCAGAAGAATATGCGAAATTAGCAGAAAGCATTATAACGAATCCAATGCTGAACGGGGAAACGATTCGTTTAGATGGCGCGATTCGTATGCAGCCGTAAACAAAATAGACTATGTTGCCCAAAGGGGGACTTACTGTTGAAGCATCCATATTTAACAGATGATCATGCTATTTTTCGTCAATCACTGCGTAAGTTTTTAGAAAAAGAGGCTGTGCCTTTTTATGAACAATGGGAAGAAGATCGAATCATTCCACGTTCATTTTGGAAAAAGCTTGGGGAACAAGGATTTTTAGCTCCAGATTTACCAGAAGAGTATGGTGGTTCAGATGTGGATTGGGGTTTTTCTGTTGTGGTCAATGAAGAGCTTGAACGAGTTGGTTCGAGTTTAATTGGCGTGGGACTTCATAACGATATCGTTGTTCCGTATATTTCTGCTTATGGAACTAGAGCACAAAAATCGCGTTGGTTACCAAAATGTACGACGGGGGAGTGTATTACTGCAATTGCGATGACGGAACCAGGAGCAGGATCGGATCTTGCCAGTATTAAAACAACAGCTGTCTTAGATGGCGATCATTATATTGTGAACGGACAAAAAACATTTATTACAAATGGGATTCATGCGGATTTAGTGATTGTCGCTTGTAAAACGGATCCAAACGCAGTTCCTAAGCATAAAGGGGTTAGCTTATTAGCGATTGAAAGGGATACGCCAGGTTTTTCAAGAGGCAGAAAATTAAACAAAGTCGGTCTACATAGTCAAGATACAGCAGAGTTGATCTTCGAAGATTGTCGTGTGCCAAAAGAAAATTTAATTGGTGTAGAGGGCAAAGGTTTTACTTATTTAATGGAGAAATTGCAACAAGAGCGGCTTGTTGTTGCAATTTGTGCGCAAGCAGCATCAGAGGATATGCTCCAAGAGACGATTGAATATGTGAAAAGTCGCGAAGCGTTTGGAAAATCCATTAGCAAGTTTCAAAATACCCAATTTAAAATCGCTGAAATGGCAACAGAAATTAAAATGGGAAGAGCCTTTCTCGACCAATTAATCGCAAAGCATATCGCTGGTGAACATGTAGTAACCGAGGTATCTATGGCTAAATGGAAATTAACAGAGATGGCTCGAAACATTTCAACTGCCTGCATGCAGCTTCATGGTGGATATGGATATATGGAAGAATACAAGATTGCTAGACGCTATCGAGATATTCCTGTAGCCAGTATCTATGCCGGTACAAATGAAATAATGAAAACAATCATTGCCAAAAATCTAGGGTTGTAACCGTTTAGAGGGGGAAGTAGGATGCGCGAAGTGGTCATTGTTGAAGGAATACGTACACCAGTTGGAAGAAGAAATGGGGTTTTTAGAGATATTCGTCCAGATGATTTAGCCGCAGAAGTGTTGAAGAAGTTAGTGGAGAAGACAGGCATTGATGCAGCGATAATCGATGATGTCATTCTCGGTTGTGTCTCACAAGCAGGAGAGCAAGCGGGTGATATTGCGCGCGTTGCTTCGTTAATTGCGGGATATCCGATTGAAGTTCCAGGTGTAACGCTGGACCGCCAATGCGGATCTAGTCAACAAGCTGTTCACTTTGCCGCTCAAGCGATTCTTGCTGGCGATATGGATGTAATAGTTGCAGGCGGAGTAGAAAATATGTCGCGCGTACCAATCGGTTCGAACTACCAAGGTACTAAACCAAGTCAAAAATATGTAGACAAGTATGAAGTGATTCATCAAGGGCTTTCTGCGGAGCGAATTGCTGAGAGATGGGGAATCACCCGCGAAGAATGTGACCAATTATCTGTAGAAAGTCATGAGCGCGCTCTTCGTGCACAACGTGAAGGATATTTTGAACGAGAAATCATCCCGATTGTTGGAAGTGATAAAGAAGGAAATCCGACCGAAGTGAGGGAAGATTCCGGTCCACGACCAGGAACGACGCTTGAGGTGTTAGCGGGGTTAAAAACGGTGTTTAAAGAAGATGGTGTTATCCATGCCGGAAATTCAAGCCAAATTAGTGATGGTGCAGCTGTGTTACTTTTAATGGAACGAAAGAAAGCAGAGGAGCTTGGATTAAAGCCTCGTTTTAAAGTAAACACTCGCGTTGTTGTTGGTTCAGACCCAACTCTGATGTTAACGGGTCCGATTCCAGCAACTCAGAAAGTATTAGAGAAATCAGGACTTTCCATAGACGATATCGATGTGTTTGAAGTGAATGAAGCATTTGCGCCCGTCGTGTTAGCTTGGTTGAAAGAAACAGGAGCAGATTCGAAGAAGGTAAATCCAAATGGTGGAGCGATTGCACTTGGTCATCCGCTTGGAGGCAGCGGTGCTCGTTTAATGGTGACGCTTATGCATGAACTAGAACGTACAGGTGGAAGATATGGGCTGCAAACAATGTGTGAAGGCCACGGTATGGCGAATGCAACGATTATTGAAAGACTAGATTGATCATTTATTTATATTGAAGGAGGGAAAAAGATATGTCCAAAACGATTAGCGAGATTTTCGAAAAGACAGTAAACACATTCCCTAACAAAGAAGCACTATACGATGTCAGAAGAAATAGACGCTTCACCTTCAAAGAATGGAACAATCAAGTAGATGCCTTGGCCAGAGCTTTAAAGAATGAAGGAGTTAAAAAGGGAGATCGGGTGTCAACGTATCTCTATAATAATGAAGAGTTAGCAACCGCTTTCTTTGCTTGTGCTAAAATTGGAGCGGTATTTAATCCAATTAATTTTCGTCTAATGGCTGAGGAAGTTGCTTATATTCTACAAGATGCCGAGCCAAAAGTAGTCTTATTTGAACAAGCATTAGAGTCCGTTGTTTCAGCAATAGAAAAGCGCTTTTCACAAACGGCTTTTTGGTATATTGATGAAGATATTCCGTCTTATGCAGCAAGTTATCATAAAAAAGTATCATCAGCTCCACCTTTACTTATAGATGAAGAAGTAACAGAAGACGATTGGTATGCAGTGATGTATACGAGCGGGACAACGGGAAGACCAAAGGGAGTTGTTCATCTTCATAAAGAGATGGTTGTACAAAGTGATATTTTATCAAAGGCGCAAAAATTGGAAAGCGATGATGTCGGCTTAATTACAGCTCCGATGTTTCATTGCGCTGAACTACATTGCGCTTTTTTACCTAGAGTGCAGGCTGGCGCTAAAAATGTCGTTTTACATCAATTTAAGCCAAACACGGTATTAGAATTGGTTGAAAAAGAAAAAATTTCAAAACTATTTGCTGCGCCGACGATGTGGAATATGCTGCTGCAGGAAGAGTTATCGAAGTATGATTTACGTAGCTTGAAAATAGGTTTATATGGTGCTGCACCAATGGCACCAACGCTTGTACTCGCTTGTCAGGAAAAGCTGGGGATTCGATTCGTTCAAGCGTATGGAATGACCGAAATGGGGCCAGCGATTACATTGCTGCTCGAAGATGACCAAGTAAGAAAGGCGGGGGCAGCAGGTCAAGTCTGTTCTGAGCATGAACTGATTATTGTGCGTCCAAATGAAGATGGTCCTTCGGATCCTGATGACCGACTCCCTCCAGGAGAAACCGGCGAAATTCTAGTGAAGGGTCCTTGTATGATGAAGGAATATTTTCAACGAGAAGAAGCAACCGAAAAAGCGCTTTATAAAGGGTGGTATCATTCCGGTGATATTGGCTATTTAGATGAAGAAGGTTTCTTATATGTCAAAGACCGCGTGGACGATATGATTATTTCAGGTGGTGAAAATGTCTATCCACGTGAAGTAGAAGATACACTGTATGAACATAGCGATGTTCTTGATTGTGCGGTGATTGGGCTACCTGATGAGCATTATGGAGAAACGGTTGTGGCCTTTGTTGTTGCTAAAAATCCATCTTTAACCGATGGCGAATTAGAAAATTGGTGTAAAAATAGTGATACCTTAGCTAATTATAAGCGACCACGCAAATATATTTTCTGTGATGCCCTACCGCGTAATGCGAGCGGAAAAATTCAAAAGTTTGTGTTACGGAAGCAATTAGATGAACTGTTTGCTGAATAAAGTCATAATTAGTTAACTAGACAAGGGAGACTCAATAGGTCGTTACATAACGACGTTTTTGAGTCGCTCTTGTCTTGTTAAACCTGAAGTATACTTATCTTATTTTTAGCACCATATTAATTGGAGGTGATAGAGGTGAATAAGAAAAACAATCAACAGCAACCAAATAAGGATTTGAAAGAGATTCTCGGCTTCGAATAGGGCGTGGCTTATGCCACGTTAACTATCCGACATATGTTCAGCTAAACATGTACAAAAAAGTACTAATATAATGTCCTTATTTTCCTTAAATCTTTTAACATATGTTATCGGTATCATGAGGTGAAAGATTGGGCGGACGTAAAACATGGTAGGGGATATGTGTACGCCATTCAGTACCAGATTGTATTGTATGGTGCGTCAAATATCGCCATAAAGATTAAAAGGTGTCTCTGCAAGATGACTATTTAAAGAGTTTCCGAGCTTAAAAAAGAAACTGTGGGGTGGTCATTTGTGGAATCCCCGTTACTTCGTTCAATTTGTATTAGAAGGTTTTCCGCCAAAGAAACGTAATCAAAACTATTCCGAGGATAAAAACGCTCGTGTTGGATTAGATATTGGCACATCCACGCTCGCCATTGTTTCAGAAAATGAAGTGAAGCTGCTTGAGCTGGCAGAAGGTTTGTCCGTAGAAGAACGCAAAAAACGTATCTTACAACGTAAATTAGATCGTCAGCGTAGAGTGAACAACCCTAACAAATACAATGAAGACGGCACAATCAATAAATCAAATCGAGAGAAATGGATTCAAAGTGAAAATTACAAGAAAACTCGAAAAGAATTAGCGGAAGCGAGCCGAAAGGTAGCTAATAAGAGAAGACTTGCGCACAACCAACTAGCAAACCATATTCTGTCGTTAGGTTTGGATGTCCGAGTTGAAACAATGAACTTCAAAGGGCTTCAAGCAAAAGCAAAGAAAACAGAGGTTAGTGAAAAGACTGGACGGTACAAACGGAAAAAACGTTTTGGAAAGTCATTAGCGAATCGTGCGCCATCGATGCTTCTTTCGATTATCGACAACAAACTAAAATATTTCGGCTTATTCCTAAAGCGGATTGACACCGCTAAAGTAAAAGCCAGTCAATTTGAACACTTCACGCAAACTTACGTGAAGAAAAAACTCTCAAAACGTTGGAACCACTTCGAACAAGGTGATGTTCAACGTGATTTGTATAGTGCCTTTCTAATCATGAATACAAAAGATAATCTATGCGAGATAGATGTTAGACGAGCAAATGAAACATGGAACCACTTCTTTGATAAACACGAACAGGAAATAGAACGAATGAAACATTTGAATAAGAAACAATTAAGTAGTATCGGTTTGTAAAACTTCGATACAAAAGGGTTTTGAACCGAGCCCACAGGGTGATAATGGTAACAATGGTTGCCTTGTCCATGAAAGTCTAAGGGAAATAGCTTAGTGGCTGATGTCATCCGAAAACGAGTTTTCGGTCATTCAGACGAAGGCTGAATGAAAGTACCTTAGAACCTCGTGACTTTAGTCATGAGAGGTTCAGAAAGGTTGTGTATTATGCAAGAACAGTTGAATTATTTAATAGAGCATTATGGATATTTAGGCGTAACGGGTGTTTTAATTGCTGGAATAGTTGGCTTACCGCTTCCTGATGAAGTTATTCTTACATATGTTGGCTATAATGTATCTAAAGGGGAAATGTCCTATATATTAGCCTTAATTTGTGTGTTTATTGGAGCAATCGTAGGAATTTCTATTAGTTTTCAGCTAGGAAATAAATTAGGTTTGCCGTTTATACGTAAATTTGGTCCTAAGTTTCATTTAACAGAAAAAAGAATTCATACAACCGAAAAGCTATTCAATAAGTTTGGCCCTTATTTATTGTTTATTGGTTATTTTATTCCTGGTGTTCGACACATAACAGCTTATCTTGCTGGTATTAACTCTTTATCATTTAGGGAATTTGCTTTATATGCTTACTCTGGCGCCATTTTATGGGGCTTTACTTTTGTTACTTTAGGTAGAGAACTAGGGAATAGTTGGCATAAAGTCGAATTTTATATGTCTCAATACAGCATTTATTTTATTTCTTTAGTGCTCATGATTTTATTATTCGTTATGTATTTGTATTGGAGAAAGGGATTAATAAAATAACTATAAAATAATTTTAAAATTTAGCTACTAGGGGGACTATGAATCATTCTATCATTTATAATTTTTAAATATTTTCAATGAAGAATAGTGAGAGAAGACAAGTGGTCTGCAAGTGGTGAATAATACCATGCTATAATAGATATATTCTACAAATATAGAAGGTGAAAAATAATGAAGTTTATAACAGCTCAAAAACATGGACAATCTTTTGTAGGTGTTTTAGATGTTTCAGAAGCATTGGTGTTACCATTGACAAAGAAAGAACATGGATTTGATTTTCCTAAAACGATGATTGAATGCATTGAATTAGGAGATGAATTTGTCAAGCAAGCAGAGAGAGTATTACAACAAGCGAGTCCATCTGATTTTCTTGAGCTTGGTGCAGTTGAGCTGTTGGCTCCCATCCCTCGTCCTCGAAAAAACATCTTTTGTGTCGGGAAAAATTATCAAGAACATGTAATTGAAATGGGAAGTAAGGATGATATTCCTGAACATGTGATGGTGTTTACGAAAGCGCCAACTACTGTAATTGCTTCTGGAGCACCGATTTTATCTCATCAAGAGGTAACTGAACAGCTGGATTATGAAGGAGAGTTAGCCGTTATTATTGGAAAAGAAGGGAAAGCGATTGCGAAAGAAGAAGCGTTAGATTATGTATTTGGTTATACAATTTTAAATGATGTAACAGCGCGAGATTTGCAGTCGCGCCATAAACAATTTTTTATCGGAAAAAGTTTAGATGCTACTTGTCCTTTAGGTCCATGCATTGTTCACAAATCAGTCATTACAGATCCGAATGCTTTGCAGATTGAAACAAAAGTAAATGGAGAAATTAGACAATCTTCTGAAAAAGAAAAGATGATTTTTTCAATTTCTGAGATTATTTCTGTGTTGTCACAAGGAATGACCCTTGAACCGGGGGATATTATCGCAACGGGCACACCATCAGGGGTAGGAAAAGGCTTTAATCCACCTCGATTTTTACGAGCGGGAGATGAAATTGAAATTAAGATTGATCAAATTGGGGTGTTAAAGAACACCGTTGCCAATTTGTAAAGGTGCTGCTTACATAAATAAATTAACCCCACCAACGATGGTGGGGTTAATTTATTATGCATAAAAAAGAATACAACATAAATTATTTCTTTGCCTTTACTATGGCAGGTCTGCCCACTGAATAATAATCAAGGTTATATTCAGAAACGACCTTTAGAGGATAACAATTTCGACCATCGAATATTACTGGATTATGCATCAATTTTTCATATTTTTCTAGTGAGAATTCTTTTATTTCATCCCAATCAGTCGTAATAAAAACCATGTCTGTATTTGTGATAGCTTCTTCAATAGATTGAGCATAATAAACCTTTTCGCCTAATATCTTCTTTGTTTCTTCTAGGGCTAATGGGTCGTAAGCTGTAACGAATGCTTCTTCTGTAACTAGCTCGGAAGCGATATCAATAGCAATTGATTCACGGACATCATTTGTATTTGGTTTAAAGGCTAATCCTAAGATTGCAATTTTTTTATTCTTTAAGTGACCAAAATGTTGCTTTGCTTTATGAATTAATACATATCTTTGTTGTTTATTTACTTTTATGACGGATTCTAAAATTTTAAGTGGCTGCTCTACTTCAGCAGCTTTTTGAAGTAAAGCATGAGTATCTTTAGGAAAGCAAGAACCTCCAAATCCAATTCCTGCTTGTAAGAATGGAGTGCCGATTCGTAAATCTAGCCCCATTCCATATGCTACTTCTTCTATATTAGCACCAACCTTTTCACATAGGTTTGCGATTTCGTTTATAAAGCTTATTTTAGTTGCTAAAAAAGCATTGGAGCTATATTTAATCATTTCCGCACTTAAGATATCTGTTTTCATAATAGTAGTGTCAAAAGGTCTATTGATTTCTTCGATAATAGCTGCTGCTTTTTCACAATCTGCCCCAATAACAATCCGATCAGCAGAAAAGGTATCATAAATAGCAGCACCTTCTCTCAAAAACTCGGGATTAGACACCATTTCAACATGAACTGCATGTATTAAATTTTTTTCAATTAATTGCTTAATTAATTTATTAGTGCCAACTGGAACCGTACTTTTCGTGACGACGATTACTTCTTGCTTCGTCACATGCTTACCAATGGTTTTTGCTGCCTCTTCTATATATGTAAGATTAATCCCTCCATTTTCATTAGTAGGTGTTCCAACTGTAATATAAATAATCTCTGCATCTACTAATGCTTCTTTTGGACTAGATGTAAAACGTAATTGGCCTGTATCAAGATTCTTTTTCAATAAATCATTCAAATCAGGTTCATAAAAAGGAGATATTCTCTTATTCATTAATGTAATATTCTTTTGATCGATATCATAACATACAACTTGGTGGCCTATTTCTGCTAGGGTTACACCAGTTACCAGTCCTACATGGCCTGTGCCGACAATTGTTATATTTCTCATAGCTATTTCCTCTCAAAACCTTGTATTCTGCAATGGATCAGGGATTCACAAGTAATACCCTTTTTCACATCTTTAAGAATAACACAAATAAGTGGCGGAAGGCGTAGCCCCTTATTTATGGAAGTCCTATATCCAAGAATAACCATTTTTCTAAATTTATAAAAAAAGAGCATTTTTCTTGAAAAATTCGATTGACTATGTCCAACATTATCGGTACAATCAAAATTGTTAATGAATTTCATTATCAATTACAATATCAATTACATATAATTTCAATCGACGGGGGATATTACAGTGAGAAAAAAAGAATTATCAGCAATCTTTGCTAGTTTTTTAGTAGCAGGTACAGTTTTGACAGGTTGCAACACAAGTGAGACAAGTAATAATGCTAAAGAGGAAAAACAAGAACAAACTGAAAATAAAGAGGAGAAAAAGGAAAGTTCAGAAGCAGCAGAAGTGAATTATGCTCAAGTTTTCCAAGAAGCCGTTACTGAGCTGGAGAAAGCAAAAGAAGGCAAAGAAGTAGATTTTGATAAAGTAACTGAACTTTATACGAATAATCTGCAAAAGCTAGCACAAGATAGAGATGCTGAGTTTGAAGATAAAGTTGATCAGCATATTACAACTGCCCTACAAGCAGGGAAAGATGGATCTATGGATCCAGTAGTTGTAAAGCAAATTTTTGATAAATTGATGCAAAAAGTATTTTATACAACTATGAAACACGAATTTATAGAAGTAGAAGAAAACTGGGATAATAAAGAAGCGGTAAAAGAAGAAGTTGAAGAAGCAAAAGAGTATTATGAAATCCTTCAATCTACAGTAGAAAAACGTGATGCTGCTAATGGAACGAAGATGGTTGATGTCATTGCTGGTGGATTTGCTGAGATTGACAAAGCTGTTGAAGCGAATGATCAATTAGGATTCCAGCTTGGTAAGCAAGTGATCGATAAAACTTTGATTAAGACTTTCTATTTAGCTACAGGTAATATTCCAAACGGTTATGCAGCAAAAGCGGCCGAGGCAGCGAAGAAAGATAAAGAAGAAGCAAAAGTGGAACAAGCGGAAGGTTGGGCATTCTATCAGTCTATCTATGGGTATTTGAATGGACATGCTCCAGAAGAAGCTGCCTTTATTCTACAACAATTTGATTTACAGAACGACGTAACAAAATTGGACCCTGAGCAAGTGAATAAGGCATTCGTTCGTGGATATGCAAAAATTGCTTTAGATGAATATAAAGAAAGCCAAGAATATTGGGGAGAAGATAAATCTCCTATCACTGCATTAGAAGGTGCTTTATTTATAGATGTTATTGATAAAGAATTGAAAGATATGCTAGGTGAAGAAGCTTACAGCAAACTTACTCAAACAGCACAACAATATCTTGAGGCAGCAAAAGCAAAAGATAAAAAAGCTGGTGAGCCATTAATCAAGGAACTTCAAGAAACGTTACAAACAGTAGTGGAACAGGCAAAATAAGTGTGACTGCACTGGGAGGAAAACCTTGTACAAACAAGGTTTTTTTCCTATGTGAAGTGTCTTTTAGATGAAATTCACCTCACTGAGTGAAGTTTCACTTTATGATAATGATTGAGGTGATACCATGAAAATTATTGTTACTGGCGGTGCAGGTTTTATAGGAAGTCATCTTGCTAAAAGATTAATACGGGAAAACCATGAAGTATATGTAATAGATTGCCTTCATCCCTATTATTCAATTGAGAGAAAAAAGAAACAATTAGAACATATAGAGAGCTTCGGTTCGTTTCACTTTATTCAAAAAGACTTATTAGATAAAGAAGAGATGGAAGCTATATTTAAGCAGATCTCTCCATATGCAGTTGTTCATTTGGCAGCATTACCCGGTGTAGCGTATTCTATTGAACAACCTCTTACATATGTTGATTATGATATAAAGGCTACCATTAATGTTCTTGAAGCTTCCGGTAAAGCAGGAGTTTCCAAGGTTGTATTTGCTTCTTCCTCTTCGGTTTATGGAAACCAATCTGGACCTTTTACAGAAGAAATGGCCAATGGAAACGTCATTTCACCCTATGCAGCATCCAAATTTTCAGCCGAATCTTTTTGTCGGGTTTATGAGTACTTATATGGATTCCAGGTGAATATTTTAAGATTTTTTACTGTTTATGGCCCTTGGGGACGTCCTGACATGGCCATTGGGAGTTTTATCAAAAAATTATTGCGTGGCGAGGAAATAACAGTTTTCGGTGAGGGAAGGGCACGAGATTTTACCTACGTAGATGACATTATAAACGGTATTTATTTATCGTTAACTCATTTATCGAACAGTGAGGTTATGAATCTTGGCTCGGGAAGACCCATTTTAATGGAAGACCTTTTACATGAATTGAAGTTTCATTTTCCTAATATGAAAATGAAAAAGGAAATATCGCGTATTGGGGATGTAGTGAAAACCTGGGCAGATATAGGAAAAGCACAACGTCTGTTAGGATATGAGCCCAAAGTTGACTTTCATCAAGGGATCGCTGCAACGGTAAAGTGGGCAAGAGAAAATGAAAGCATCCTTTAGAGGTACAGTAAAACTGATACTAGCTGTGTTAATTCTTATAGGATTCATTGTGTTAACGCTTCATTACTTTGATGGTAAATATGTTTGGAATAGCTTGATCAAACTTTTTCACCATCCTTTTTTGCTTGTATTAATCTTCAGTGTATATTTGCTTTCTTTCTGCCTTAAAGCGATTGCTTGGAAGCTGTACTTACAAGGAAGAGCACGCTTTTCAACCTGTTTGTTGGGAATCTTATATAGTTTATTCGTTAATCACTTGATACCCATTAAAATTGGGGATTTAGTGAGAATGAAAATTTTAAGTATGAGGGATTGCCATATAAAAAATGAGGAAGCCATTCATTCAGTTATCGTACTTCGAATGCTAGATATGATTTCTTTAATAGGAATTACATTGATTGGTTTATTAAGTTTAAAAGTAAGGTTTGTCATGCCGTTTTGGATGATTATACTTGGTATCGTTATTTGTAGCTTTACGTTGTTGATTATGAAAAAATATGCCGAAGAATTTTTGAAGAGACATATTTCTCTATTTAAAAATGCCTTTTCAGGTAAAAATGGTTTTGTTATTATTTTAATGACCTTCATGAGTTGGACTTTAGAAGCTGGAGTGCTTTATTTTACAGTAATCGCCCTTTCAGGAGACCTATCGTTTTTGGAAGCTGTGTTTGCAAATAGTGTGACCATTGCAGGACAGGTTTTTCAAATAACTCCGGGTGGAATAGCTAATTATGAAAGTTTCCTTGTATTTGCTTTAAGTGTTGTAGGGTTTACTATGAAGGATGGATATACAATTGCAGTTTTGACTCATGCTATAAAATTCTCTTTTTCTTATTTAGCGGGTGCAGTCGTTTTTGTCATATATCCTATCTCATTGAAAACTGTTAAAGAGTGGATCAAGGTAAGAGGGGTGACAGGAAAATGAAAAGTGCGTCTAAATTTGAAAAAGTGGCTGCACGTTGCTGGAATTTGCTAAATGAGGGGAAACCCTTTACACCAATATTTGTTTTTGGAACTTTTGTTTTGTTTCATGCTGCTGTTTTGGGATCTTTAGAAGGAATCTTAGATCTTTTGGGAGCATTTCTGTATGTGATTCCATTATTAATTCTCTTTTTTATTTATGATTTTCCATTGTTGTTAAGAAATTATTTATGGATTCCTTTTGTTGTTTTTTTAATTGTTTTTAAAGAAGTAGATATTGGACTGCTTTTATTTTCAGCAGCTCTATATTTCTTTTTTACGGTATTTTTTTGGGGAACCTTATATTATCACCTGAGAATAGGCACGTCTTGGCTTAATTTCACCCGCTTTTGGAAGCTCGTATTAAAAAATAGTGACTCTACAAGTGGGAACGCACAGGAACAATTGCCGAAGTTTTTATTAGTTTTATCGGTTTGGGAACTGCTTTTTGAAAAAAATAAGGCTGGACAAGAAATTGAATTACTAAGTTTAGTTCTCTTTTATGTTTTTATATTTGTGTTTGCGTACATACTTCACCGAAATTTATTTGACTGGAAACCGAAAATTTATAACAGTTATACCAAAAATAATTTTCCACAACCGAATGAAGCTCTCTCAAAAAAAGTAATAGTTATTGTAGTGGATGGAATGAGAAAGGAGCGTTTTTATGAAGCAGAAACTCCTTTTATGGATTCATTAAAACAAAACGGTACAGAATATACGAATATGGAAACGGTCTATCCTGCAAGAACCGTTGTATGCTTTAGCTCTATGTTCACAGGTACCTATCCATTTGAACATGGTATGACTTCCAATATGGTATGGAAATTAGGAATTAAAGTAGAGAGTATTTTTGATTCGTTAAGAAAGGTTGGGAAAAAGGGCAGACTTCTTGGAATCGCTCATTTGGTTGATTCAATGGGGAGTGATGTTGAAACAGTAACGGCAGTTATGCATAACGATAAAGCAGATCCTAACATCATGCAAAGGGCAAAGAAAATCATGAAGGAGCAGGACCCGGATTTGTTCATTGTTCAAATGATTGCTACAGATCAGACCGGTCATAGCCGAGGCGTTTTATATGATGAATATTTACAAAAAATCCATGAAGCAGATGTATTAATAGAGGATTTTGTATCTTGGCTTGAGAAAGAAGGCAAGATGGAGAATACGACCTTGTTTATTTGTGCGGATCATGGACAAGCGGATGGCATTGGAGGACATGGACATTTAGATGAAGGTGAAAGATTTGTACCTTTTATTGTACATGGTCCAAATATTGAAAAAGGCAAAAAGGTTGAAGAAAAGCATAGTCTCGTTTCATTAGCACCAACATTATCCTACTTGTTAGGAGCTCCTTTTCCTAGCCATAGCCGTGGAAAAGTATTGTTGGATGCAATCATTAAGAAGAAAGAGGATTAAATAGCATGAAGAAGCAGCAAGTCATTGTCTTTCTGCCTGCTTTTAATGAGGAAGAGTCGATTGGAGAAGTCATCAAAGGCATCCCCAGACATTTTCATAATCAGGTAGATGTTAAAGTTTTAATCATCGATGATGGGTCAAAAGATCAGACAGTAAACGTGGCAAAAAAAGCGGGCGCCGATTATATTGTTAGTTTTGGCAAGAATCGTGGATTAGGAGCGGCTGTTCGGGCAGGATTAAAAGAAAGCTATGAAAGAGGAGCAGATATTGCCGTTATGATTGATGCCGATGGAGAATACCCTGCGAATGAAATTCCTAATTTATTGCTTCCTATTTTCCGAGGTGAAGCTGATTATACAATGGGCTCCCGTTTTTTAGGAACCATCAAAGGAATGAAGCTTCATCGTCGTTTGGGTAATTATGTCTTTACTTTCCTTCAATGTATTTTACTCCGAAAATGGATTTTTGATGGACAGTCAGGGATGAGGGCCTTTACAAGGCAAACTCTCGAGCATGCCGAAATCGTGCATGATTATAATTATGCCCAAGTTTTAACTTTAAACCTTGTTAGAAAAGGTTTTCGAGTAAAGGAAGTTCCTATTTCTTATCGAGTTCGCTCAACAGGAGAATCTTTTATTACGTTTAAAGGTTATCTTTCATCTGTTTTACCGGCAATATGGAAAGAGGTAAAGAGACCTATACAAAAGGTACATGTAGAGATGGATGCTCACAAGTTAGAAAATATGAATCATTATCAATTAAAAGAGAGACATCAAGGGAAAGATGTATTAATTGCAAAATAGAAATGAACATAATCATGATTGATGTAGGAGGATTGTAAGATGAAAAGATTAGTATTTTGTTTCTTATTGATATTTGCTCTAAGTCATTTAATTTCATTACCTGCCAATGCTTACAGCTATGGAGATCCGAATGAAGAGGAGCTAGCCAATGTTTATAAAGAAATGCTTATTGAATTAGATAAGAATCCTTCAGATTATGCAACAGCACAAAAGCACTTTGAAACAATTAAAAAAGAAATCGACATGCATATGGGGCCTGAGCCAGCCAAAATTATTCTACAAAATTTAGAAGATGAAAATAAAGAAGAAACAATTAAGAATATGGAGAAGCTCCTTGTGTTAAATATTGCAAGACGTTTAGAAAATATCGAAAAGAATTTTACTGAATATGAAACGAGCAAGCGTCTGCTGGCAAAAGGATTTGCTACTTATGAAGCTTTATCTCCCAAGGTAGAAGCGAAAAATCCAGAATTGCATAAACAAATTGATGCTGAATTCGATAAAGCTCTAGCTTCTTTAGGAAATCCAGGACTTTTTGGAGTAGGGGAAAAAGAAGCTGATCAAAAGGCTTTTACGGAAAGCAAAGAGAAAATATTATCCGCTCTTCAAAAAGAATTTAAGCTGAAGAGCTTAGAAGTGGGGCATTTCTCAGAAAGCGCTACTGAACCAGCTAGTCAAAAAAAGAAAGAATGGACGGATATTTCCAATTTGCGAAATTGGATTCCGCTTGTATTAATCATCGGTGTAATTGCTGCTATAGTTATTGTTACTATACGCAAGAGATCTAGACGATAACAGTGTTTGTAGGATAAACAACTAGGGAAGAGGGGGAAGGCGTCTGTGGAGATACAAGCTTTATTAATTACCTTCCGTGAAGTGCTTGAAGCATTGCTTATTGTTGGAATCATTACAACATACTTAAAGAGAATGGACAATGGACAATATACAAAGTATGTTTGGTTGGGTGCAGGTCTTGCCGTTTTAGCGAGCGTAGGTGTGGCCATGTTATTCCAAGTCGTGTTAACAGGCTTCGCTTCAATGGGAAGTGAAATGTATTTAAAGATAAGCATCATGGTTATTTCTACCCTGTTGTTAACTCAAATGGTCTTTTGGATGGCCAAGCATAGCAGGGATTTAAAAGGGGAAATGCAAGGGAAAATGGACAGCTTTATCTCAACAGGAAATATTGTTGGTATGGTCATTCACTCCTTTTTAGTCGTATTGCGTGAGGGAGTTGAAACCGTATTTTTCTTTGCTGCCATTACCGGTGGAAACATCGGCGCTGCTATGCAGGGCTGGGGTGCTATTACGGGTGTGATTATTGCAGCAGTTGTAGCTTATTTATTCTTTAAAGGAACGATGAAGGTGCGGCTTAGCACTTTCTTTAAGGTAACTGGTGTTTTCATTATCCTGATTGCAGCCGGACTTCTAGTTCAAGCTATTTCAATGATGCAGGATCTGGAGATTATCGGAAGTGTAATCCCTCATTTATATGATATAACGTGGTTTTTACCTGAGCATCCAATCGATTATGATCACTATTTGCGCGATCATGGGGTAGCACCATTGTTGTCAGGAGATATCGGTATTTTCCTTAAAGCATTGTTTGGTTATTCTTCTATGCCATCTTTAGAAGAAGTCGTTGCTTATATTGGGTACTTTGTAGGCATTTATTTATTAACGTCTAATAAATCGGTAAAGAAAACAGAAAATGCAGAGCAGACAGAGCGAATGGGAAAATAGTATCATAAAGTGAAACTTCCATCAGTGGGGGGCTTTCATCCATCACTGATGGTTAGTTGAACCAATCGGACCTTTACGGGCAGTTGACCCCCACCTATCTTCTTTTAATCCTTATAAGCTTGAGGTGGTGGTCTTACTGCCCGTTAAGTGTGGGATAAAATTCCTCTCTAATGAAAAGTACAAGGCCATCGCCTTGTGCTTTTCCATGTATATAGTAGTTCATTTATCAAAGAACGGTGGAGTTTATGGACAAAAATAATGCTATTCAAAAGAAAGCTGTCATTGCTTTTATTAGTATCATATCTATATCGTGGATATTTTGGACGCAAATCACTTATGTAAATAGATATGCAGCTTCATGGGATCAAGTGGATTTTGTCCTTGCGTTGGAACGATATGATTTAATGGCGATGCAGCCTCATTTTCCAGGCTATCCTTACTTTATTTTAGGTGGTTATTTGATTCACTTTTTTCTAGAAAATAAAGCGGCGTCATTAACGGTTTTTAATATTTTATTTTATTTTAGTGCTCTTTTTCCAATGTATAAACTGGCAAGGGAGTATGTTTCGAAATCATATAGCTTACTGATCGCTGCTATCCTTTATTCTTCAACTTATATCATGGTTATTGTCAATCAACCAATGTCGGAAGGAGCTGCAATAGCAGCTTTATGGTGGTATTTTTGGAGCATTAATCATGCTATTAAAAAAAATAAACTATTGTCTAATCTTTTACCGTTATTTGTTTTTAGTATATTGTTAGGGATTCGTTTATCTTATCTACCTTTTGCAATAGGGTTGCTTCTCCTGTTTTATACAAAGTGGAGAAACAAACAATATAGATTAAGACATATTATTGCATACCTGCTTATTGCGGGTGCTTTTCAATTCATTTGGGTAGTAGGTCTAGTATTGTCTGAAGGAAGTATAAAAGGGTTCTTAAAACTGTCATTGGCATTTACAAGCGGACATTTTAACAGTTGGGGCAACACAGCGGTATCTAGTGATGTATCTTTTCTAACAAGGCTTAAAACGATAGTGATTAATAATGTTTTATGGACGGGAATTTCTTCTCAAATTATTTGGTTAGCGATATTATATGCTGTTGTTATAGGCTTGTTTATTTATTCTTTCAAATGGAATGATATAAAGCGTGATTCGAGTATGCAATTAGCAATAATCATGAGTAGCAGCTATTTTATATGGGTAGTAATTGGTCAAAATATTGATAAGCCAAGACATATTCTTCCTTTAGTCATATTTTTGCTCTTTATCATGTTGATAAACATTTTGAAAAATTCTAGGAATACTGTGCTATTGCTGTTCTTTATTGTCCTTCTGATTTCACAAATTTATCATTCATATACGTTAGTCACTGAACAAGCGCAGGCCAATCCCGCCGCATATCAACTTGCTGACTACTTACAGTCACACGAACAATCGGCGATTATATATACTTGGGAAGAAACAAGAGTTTTGGAATATGTTAATGTTCCCACTTCTCATAAAAGGGTAAAAACCTTTGAAATTTTTCTACACGATATATCTTATTATCCGAATAAAAAAATTTTAATAACGAATAAGGTAGTAGAAGGATTTAAAGCACAAGGTATAAACGTGAATGCAAACATTAAAAAAATAAAAGAGTTTCATTCTAATTCTATTTTTGACCCCGTGTATCACGATATTGTGCTGTATGAATGGATTAAATGATTTGAATTACAATCCTAATATTAGAAAAGTAAACGAAAAGATGATTTCAGCATTATATGAAGTCATCTTTTTTTATAATTTTATTTCCTTTTTTTACATGTGGTTCATCTTTGATTAGTATTGCCGGGATAGGATGAAACTAGAAAGTAGAAAGGGTGATGAATAAATGAATCAGGCCATAACTTCAATTGTTTTACGTTCCCTCATTTGTACCACTATCTTTCTGTTTATATCCGTACCTTCTAGTACTTTTGCTCAATCAACTAACCAAAATGAACTTCCTTTAGGCATTTCTGGACTTCCTGAAACTCGCTTTGTTCAACAACTAACATCAGGAGTCACTTATACTTCTATAAAAAGAGGGATACCGTCATTTGAAGAGTACTATTCCGTAGATATGGGATTTTTTTCAGATTTAAAAAAAGCAAAAGTAACGAAACAAACGTTAAAAAAACACGGGTTCGATTCGTTTATACTGCCGATTTATAACGAACGATATAATGATTTATATAAAGATGTGCTAGGCTATGTCATTAAATCGGGGAAATTTAAGACACAATCCGAAGCTATTCAGTTTAAAAAAGAATTAGTTGAAAAGGGATTTTCAAACGTAAAAGTCTCATATAGTGGATGGGAAAGAAGAAATATAACAGGCCCCTGGTCTATCCATATTATTGAAATCGACCGAAACCTTATCCATCACATGACTGCATCTTTAGCATTAAACACGGTACAAGGTAGAGAAACAGTCTCAAGTATCGCTAAGCGGATGAATTCACTTGTAACCATTAACGGTGGATATTTCATTATGCACAAACACGCTGGAACGCCTGGAGATTTAATAGGTATTTCCGTTGTTGGTGGAGAGCTAAATAGTGAAGCCATTAATAACCGTTCTGCCTTTGTGCTAGGCGGAAAGTATACAGCTATTGCTCCAGTGTCTACTTCTTTATACATTCAATCCTCAAAGGGTGCTGTAAGAACTATAGACGGTCTGAATCGTACGATTGGAAAAATAAGAGGGTGCGGAGGGCGTTCTTATCAACAACTCAGGCATAATATTACTTGTACCAATCATAATGAATTAGTTCAGTATCGGCCTATTTATGGAACGCGAACCCCTGCTGGTAAAGGAACAGAAGTAGTATTAGACAGCAAGGGGACGGTCATTAAAATAGGAAATTCTCGTGGACAGGCTATTCCCGCTAAAGGGTCTATTATTGCTGGAATAGGAGAAGCGGAAGAGTGGTTAAATAAGCACGCTGTAATTGGGGAAAAACTTATGATTTCAACAAAAGTGATGAGCAATCAAACTCCGATTTCCCTTACTAAAGAAACCCACATTGTAAATGGGGGTCCGCTTTTATTGAAAAATCAGCAGTATATGATTACAGCTAAAAAAGAAGGATTTGCGCATAGTGATAAGTTTTTTTATAAGTTTGGCATTAAGCGAAATCCGCGTACGTTAGTGGGCATTAAACCGAATGGGAATATTCTGCTTGTTGTAGTAGACGGTAGAAATGAGCAAGTTAGTGTAGGACTTAGTTTTGAAGAAAGTGCTACACTAATGAAAGCATTAGGCGCACAGGATGCCTTGAATTTAGATGGCGGAGGTTCTACAACGATGGCGATTAATGGGAAAGTCGTAAATCATCCATCCGATGCAGCAGGAGAGAGGGCTGTCGGCGATGCAATTTCGTTGATTATGAAAGAGTAATATGTAAGCGAAAAAAGCCAGTATCCTTGTATGTAAAGGAATACTGGCGCTGCCTATTTAAGAGTAAAGCTTTCTTAAATGTTTTACTTAATCTTACTGATTTTCAAATTCTACCATTCTATTCCTCGTTTTTCTCTTTCTTTTCTTCTTCTTCCTTTTGTTTTTGAAGGGCAATCAAGGCATCTTGTTCATCGATTTTCCCGTCTCCGTTTAAATCAGGAATGATATTTTCACTTGTCGTTGCTGGAGCCGAGGCTGCCGTTACCGTTGGTTTTGGTTTTATAGCAAAAGTAAACACCATTAACAGAATAATCAGTAATCCAGCTACACCATCGATAATATAGAATATCGTTTTATAGTCAGACCAGAGGATTTTACTGTCATCGATTTTTTTCTCGGAATTAGCAATGTATTGCTTGACTTCAGAGTGATTTGGGAAGATTCTTTCGACAGCTTCAAACTTTTCTAATGCATTTTTGTAGTAACCGCCCCAATATAGTGTCAAGCCTTCTTTATAGAGCTGATCTGTACGGCTTCTTGTATTTTTTGCTCCAGCCTGATTAACAAATTCTTTAACGGTATCGACAGGTACGGCAAAATTGAAGCCTTGAACCTCTTGACCATTCACGGTATCTCCTCTAAATGTTAACAATCCAATAATTTGACCTTTTTCATTGATTACCGGTCCGCCGCTGTTTCCATGTGTTGCCGCAGCATCTAATTGAATAACAGGACTGCCTTGTTCTGTTTTCTTGGAAGTAGCGGTAATTTGTCCTCCGTTCATGGAAGATTCTAAAGAGGAATCAGGGGATAACAAATCTGAATCTGCTGCTGCAGGGTATCCAATGACCCAAATATTATTTTGATCCTCTATAGTTTCTGAATTTCCAAGTGGTAAAGTAGGAAGGTTCTTTCCTTCAATTTTAAGAACGGCTACGTCTTTTCCTTGGTTCACAGGAGCCCCATAGCTTTTTACTTCACCGTCAAGAATATCTCCACCAGGTAAAATCACTTTTAATACTCGAGTGATTTTCGTGTACTTCGTGTAGCTAAGCATATAATTATAGGTCCATTCATAATCCTCTTGGAAGTAGTCAGCAATTCCAGCGACTAATTGTTGGAAGGCTGCGTTAGCGAGATCCTCATCTTCCATCTCAGAGCTTTCGACAACATGAGCATTGGTCACGACATAGCCATTAGGGCTAATAATGGCACCTGAACCAGATCCACCGATAAGGGTCTGATACTCTATTTCTTGCAAGTATGCATCGACTAGAGGTCCAGCTTGGGTCAAATAATCATTAAATTGCCATTCAACAACCGCATAGTCAATAACACGTACGACTGCCGGTTTTGAATATTCAGATAATTTTTCAGCTTGTTTAATGTTTGACGTGTCAGGCTTGATGCTTAATAAGAAGAACGACGTCACAATCACGGCAATAAGCAAAATACTAATGGGCACAGTAAAAAGAGCTCTCTTTTTCAGTACAATCACCTCTTGGTATGAGAATAGGAATTTCAAATCACATACAATATATTCATAGACAGGGTTCGATAAATTTTGTACCAAAAAATAAAATAAGCAGTAAGACTCCGTAATTAGTGGGTGTTAAATTCCATTAAAATAAACAGGAAGAAAGCGAACTAAGCAGGGACTAGTAAGATAAGAAATAGTAACCGAATAGAATAAAAGAAGTTATTGATTATAATTATTTTATGTTAACTAAATATTTTAGAAAGGAAAAATTAATTGATGGAATGTTTTTCTATATTAAAGGAGATTTTTATAGAATTAAAAATTATATATATTTCACAGTTTATCTCGTTAGAATATATAAAACACTTTAAATCCCTAAATATATTAAAAATGATATTTTATTTTTATTAGGATCCCGTATTTGGCTCTTTTTCTCTCTAGTTGTAAGGTAATTCCTTTTTTTTGAAAATATAAAGTGATATGATTAACTTATTCCTATCATGTTCGCATCGACGCTAGTAGGAGGGAAAGAATATATTGGATGGAAATTAGAAGTGGATCTATCAAGAGCGGCAAATGAACATTGAAATGGCCATCCTGACTATACAGTTGATGAAAAGGTGTTCCACATTTTTAAAAAAAGACTAATAGGGGGATGGTTCATGAACATGCTTATTAAGGATATGGTCATGAAAACGTCAATACGAGTCAAGGAAAACCAATATCTAAAAGAAGTATTAACATATTTTGAACAAACTAACGTTGATAGTTTACCGGTATTTAATATTCACAATCAATTAATGGGTATTTTAACTAAAGATACTGTAATGATTGGAATGCACAATCATGAGAATGTAGTGTCAAACTTATACTTAGATCAGGACTATATGATTGTTTCAGAGAATGAGCATATTCAGGATATTATAAAAAAACAGAAAACCTTTTATTTAGTGCAAAACAAATATAAATCTATTATTGGGGTTATTAGCCACAATGATCTTAACTATATGCATATAAGTATACTAGAGCGGCGTTTAAAAGAATTAGAAGCTGTATTTGAACATGCCCATAACGGAATTGTAGCTATTGATAAAAATGGTATCATTACTTCATTTAATCCTGCAACGGAAAAGATAAGTGGGGTAAATAGGGAAAGTGCGTTAGGTAGGTTTTTAAATGATGTCTTTATTCCGAGTGGTATGCTTGAAGTTCTTCGTACTGGAGAACCACAATATGGAACGAAATATCAAGTTGGGAATCGAAAATATATTTCGAATCGAACACCCATTATAGAAAATGATGAAGTGACGGGTGTTGTAGCAGTTTTTCAGGATATTTCCGAAATTGAAAAAATTTCAGGAGAGCTGCAATCTGTTCGTGAATTAAATCAACAATTAGAAGCTATCATAGCTGCTTCATATGATGGGATTGTGATTGCAGATTCAACAGGACAAATCATCAGATACAATCAAGCGTTTCTCACATTCATTCAAGGTGACACCAATGATAATCTTAATGGGAAGTTTATTTTTGAAGTTTTTCCGTCTTTCAAAATTGAAAATATAAAACAAATGTTAGAAGGGAAACAATCTATAGCTTTATTGAAAAAAACTGAAGCCAATGTAACCTTAATTATTACGGTCAATCCTGTTCTTAATAAAAATGAACATATAGACTTTGTTGTGATTAATATTCAGAATATTACGAAGTTTATTCAGTTGCAAGAAGAAGTTGAAAATAATAGGAGATTAACAGAACGTTATAAAGAAGAATTAGAACAATATCGAGTAGAACTCAAATCTCGTGCTAATTTTATTGCGGACTCCCCAATCATGAAAAAAGTAGTACATATTGCTAAAAAGGTATCGGCCTTCGATTCTACGGTCATGATTTTTGGGGAATCAGGAACGGGAAAGGAAGAGCTTGCAAGGATTATTCAATTAAACAGTGTACGGAGCGAAGGTCCTTTTATTACAATTAATTGTGGAGCCATACCAGAAACCTTACTTGAATCTGAATTATTCGGTTATGAAGCGGGGGCATTTACAGGTGCGGGAAAGAGTGGAAAGCCTGGTATGTTTGAGTTAGCTCATAATGGAATAATTTTTTTGGATGAAATTGGGGAATGTCCTCTTTCTATACAGATAAAGCTACTGAGGGTGATTCAAGAAAAAGTAGTAACTCGCTTGGGTGGTACTAAATCTATTAAGATAGATGTTCGAATCTTGGCAGCTACGCATCGCAATTTGGAGGAACAAGTTAAAAAAGGGGAATTTCGCGAAGATTTGTTTTTTCGTTTAAATGTCATTCCTATCACATTACCTCCGCTTCGAGAAAGAACAGAAGATTTACTGCCTTTGATTGAAATGTATTTAAATGAGTTTAACCAAACATATGGGATGTCTAAACAGATAGCATCGGATGCCTTTGAAATACTTTTTCGCTATAAGTGGCCAGGAAATATTCGAGAATTACGAAATGCTATTGAACGTTCTTTTGTGCTGTCTGAAGGAGAATACATTAATGTAAAAGACTTTAGTTTTTTACAAAGTGAACTGATTGAACAAGATATGGAAATAGATGATGAAGAAATTCTTCCGTTAAAGGAAGCAGTTATGAATTTTGAGAATAAGCTCATTAACAGAGCGTTGAAGAAGTATGGAAGTACATATAAAGCTGCTAACATTTTAAATGTGGATCAATCAACTATTGTTCGTAAGTTACAGAAAATGAAATCGTAAACAAAACCAGAGGGAATAAAGAATACAATAAAAAAGGGAATGAAGCTGTCCAAATGAGCAATTAATATATGAAGAAAAGAGCTGTGTCATAAGTCGATTTTTCGGCTTGAACACGCTCCTTTTGAATGACAGGAATGTTGATAACAGCATTCCTGATTTTTAATTTCCAGAGGATTTCCTCGTTTGTTAGCCCCTCTTCCTTATGTATCTTTTGATGTTGAAACCACATGCAGGCAGAGGAAATAATCTCTACTTTAAAGGATAAAAAGAATGATGTATGACTAATGTATTATTACATTACATGATGAAAGTATACATTGTTTTTTTAGGGAAAATACTTGAAATCCTCAGTATATCAAGTGTTGAGAAATGGCATGATTCTTGCAAATAATTAAATAAAGACATTAAAAATTCTCAAGAATAAAAGGTGGTGATCATCTGGTTGTTCAAAAAGTATCTAACTTGTCATACTTACTTGCTTCACGTTCGATTGCAGTCATAAGTGAAACTTTCAATCCTCATCAGGTTGGGGGAAGAGTATTATTAAACTTACAGAAATCTAAATATCAAGGTAGAGTTTATCCTGTTACTTCTGAGTTTGAAGAAATTTTCGGAATGAAAACGTTTCCAAACTTGAGTAGCATACCTGAAGAAGTAATGACAGTAGTTATTACGTTACCTCCCAAGTCTGTTTTACCTATTCTTGAAGAGTGTGTAGAAAAGAAAGTGAAGTTTATTATGATTCCCAGTACAGATGTTATTGAGAGTGAAGATGAGAAGTTTGCTTTTGAGCAATTATTGAAAACTTTTACTGAGGAAACGGATATTCGGATTCTAGGTCCAGATTGTTCAGGAGTATTTAATATTGTTAAATCTATCGGTATTTCTGGTGTTGCGGATTATGAACCAAACTGGTTACAAAACGGCAAGATTTCGCTTATTACGCAGGGGGAAGGGTTAGGGCGAGCCGTTTTAGATGCAAACGACTTAGGAATTGGGTTTAATTATTGGATTTCTACGGGGAATGAAGTTGATTTAGAAACAGCTGATTTTATCCAGTATTTTTCCCATGATGTTTCCACTCAAGTTATTTTAGTAATAATAGAAAGATTAAAAGACAAATGGAGATTTCAAAAAGCTGCAGAGACAGCAAGAAGGTTCGGAAAGCCTCTTATTGTGCTAAATATAGGACAGGTAGAAGAGGAGATTTTCACTAAAGAAGAATTAAACGATAATAAGCAAGTTCATTCTGATTTTTTTAAAGAACTGGATATAATCCAGGTTTCTGATCTTGATGAACTTCTTAATGTAGGTTGGTTATTCTATAAATATGGACATCCGCAAGGAAATCGGATTGGTATATTTTCTTACTCTAATGGAGTATCAGCATTACTAGCTGAGAAGTGTAGACAAGCTAATCTGTCTGTCCCGGATATTACAGATGAAACGAAATCAATAATTCAAGATTTTTTTCCGAATCTAGAGACTCCTGCTAATCCAATAAATATGAAAATATATGTCTATCAAGATATGAGTGATGTTAGTGAATGTCTAGAGCAGTTTACGAATGATCCGAATCTAGATATAGTATTTGTTCTTTATTCGTATAAATTAGGAGTTTATACAGAAATGTTAGTGAGGCACACTATAAAAATGGCACAGAGAGTGAATAAACTCATTATTCCATTATGGTTATCTTTATCAGGTGAGTTAGAGGTAAGTTATGAAATTCTGAAAGAAAGTGGTCTTCCATTTTATTCGTCCGCTAATGCTGGTGTCAGTGCTATCAAACATTTTACAGATTATCATATGAAAATGAGTTGATTATGAAAAAAAGGATGAATTTAAAATTCAGAATGCATAGAACTTTAAAACAATAAAAAGTCTATGAAAAATGATTTTGTGGATGTTTAAGCAGGCTGGGAGTTGAATTGATATCGCTTTTATTTTAAGTCTTTAAATAAACTAGTAAGGAGAAGAGTAGTATGCATGCCTTGAAAGGGATTAAAGTACTTGATTTATCAAGAACACTTGCTGGCCCGTTTTGCACTATGTTACTTGGAGATCAGGGAGCGGATGTGATAAAGGTAGAGCAGCCTGGAAAAGGAGATGAGTCAAGGCGCTTTACTCCTCCTGCATGGAATGGTGAAAGCTGCTATTATCTTTCATCAAATCGAAACAAACGAAGTATTACGGTTGATTTAAAAAGTGCAGAGGGGAAAGAAATTATTTATAAAATAGCTAAAGACGCTGATATTTTAGTAGAAAATTATCGAACTGGTACGCTGGATAAGCTTGGATTGGGGTATGAAACCTTAAAAGAAATAAATCCTCGTTTAGTGTACTGTTCAATATCAGGATTTGGAAGAACAGGCCCCGAAAGGAACAGAGCTGGATATGATTTACTGTTACAAGGGTTTGGCGGATTAATGAGTATCACAGGTGATCCTGATAGGGGTCCAGCTAAAGCAGGCATGTCCATTGTAGATTTGACAACAGGTATGTTTGCAGTTTATGGAATTCTAAGTGCATTATTCTCCGCTCAAAGAACAGGGAAAGGACAATTTGTTGATGTAAGTTTACTTGATGGTCAAATTACCTTGTTAAATCATATGGCCACTGGATATATGGCTACGGGTAAACCTGCTGGAAGAATGGGGTCTGCTCATCCTTCAATCGTTCCTTACCAATCATTTAGAGCCAAAGATATGGATATTGTATTGGCGGTTGCTAATAATGGCTTGTGGACAAAGTGTTGCCAAGCTTTAGATTGGCATGATTTATTAGAAGATTCTCGTTTTACCATGAATGAAGATCGGGTAGCTCATCGCGAAGAACTTGTAGCGATTATTTCCGATAGACTGATTACTATGGAAAGTCAAGAGATTTTTGAGAGATTGGACAAAGCAGGTGTTCCATGTGGGCCTATACACACAATTGATCAAATCCTCAATCATCCTCAAGTGGAAGCAAGAGAAATGATGATTGATATTGAACATCCTCATGTGAAAGATTTAAAAGTACCAGGATTCCCAGTTAAATTATCGGATACACCATCTAGCGTTCAGCGATATCCGCCGCTGCTTGGAGAACATACTGATGAAGTGTTAAATGAACTTGGCTACTCCGATACACAAATTAAAGAGTTAAAGAGAGCAAAGGTACTTTGACTTAGAATGATTCATCAAAAGCAAGCGATTGCATATGTGATACTACGTAATAAAAAAGGGGGACATACGATGGAAAAAAGCCAATCAAATCGAAATTGGATTGTTGTATTCGTCGCTTGTTTTTTAGGTCTTATGGTAGATGGAATGGATTTGCAAATGCTATCGTTAACGATTCCTTCTTTAATGGAAGAATTTCAAATTACAAAAACACAAGCGGGGATTATTAGCACATGGTCTTTAGTTGGTATGGCCGTCGGTGGCATTATAGGTGGTTGGCTATCTGATCGATTTGGCCGGGTACGGATGGCAACCTATATGATGATTGTTTTCTCTGTAGGAACTGCTTTACTTGGTTTAGTACAAACATACGAGCAATTTATCGTCGTTCGATTTCTTTCTGCTATCGGGATTGGAGCGGAATATTCTATAGTCACGATGCTTATGGCTGAATATGTACCAACGAAAAAACGGACAACTATTTTAGGTTCATTACAAGCAGCTTATTCAGTTGGTTACTTAGTAGCGGCCTTATTGGCAGGTGCAATCTTACCGATTTATGGATGGCGGCCTCTTTACCTTATTTCTATTTTACCTGTAGCTTTAGCCATTTATATCAGATTTAAGATACCAGAACCTCAAGGTTGGTTAGAAGCAAAACAACAACCGAAACAATTCAAGAAAAATGAATGGCTCACAATCTTCAAAGAACCGAAAACAAGAGCAATTTTTCTGTTCTGGATTATTACTTCAACCTTTTTACAGTTTGGCTATTATGGTGTAGGGACTTGGTTGCCCACTTATATTATCGAGGATTTAGGTTTCAATTTTAAGACGATGACAAGTTATCTTGTTGGAAGCTATACAGCCATGATTTTAGGTAAAATTCTTGCAGGTTGGTTAGCAGATAGATATGGCCGTCGTAATGTATATATTCTAAGTGGTTTATTGACAGCTATTTCTTTACCAGTCATTTATTTGTATAACACACCAGGCAATATCATTATCTTACTTACAATCCTTGGATTTTTATATGGTGCACAATATGGAATTAATTCAACGTATATGAGCGAAAGCTTCCCGACACACATTCGGGGTACGGCTGTAGGTGGTGCCTATAATATCGGGCGATTTGGGGCAGCGATAGCACCTATTATCATCGGTATTATCGCCGAAGCTCAATCCATTGGGTTCGGTCTGGCTACCCTAGGTATAGCCTATGCATTATCCGGAATTATCCCAGCCTTATTTATTCGAGAAAAAATGTATGATCCATTTAAAAATAAAGAAAACAATTTGGATAATGAAAATGAAAACGTTTCCGAAGATCATGTTATGTGATGTAAAGGTTGAGTAGGTTAAATAGAATGTAAGTGTTAGATTTGTCCAATTTAATTATACTAGTTTAAGAATTTAAAAAGAGAGTGAAAAAATGATGTAAGAGGATGTGTTTAATAGGCATGTTCGCCTATGGAAACGCGATTGATATATGGCCTATATTAATTTTTTGAAATCCTTGGTACGACCGGTTTTTTCAGTCACCAAGGATTTTCTTTTTATTTTCAATTTCATATAAAATAATGAATTGACCACATTTTTTCTTCAGTTGCTTTCGTATTAATCATAATTCATATATTTTGAATAATTATCAATGCCTCTTACTTCTAAAACTTCAGATACATGCGCATAAATATTAGCTGTTGTTTGAATTGTTTTATGTCCGAATCGCTCTTGTACTTCTTTTAAACTGGAACCGGATTCTAACAATAAAACGGCATGCGTATGTCTTAATCCATGAATTGTTATATATTTAGAAATGCCTGCTTTTTTACAAATACGTCTGAATGCTTTTTGTAAGGCAGATTTAGAAAGGGGGAGGCCATTACCACGATCGAATATTAATTTTGTTTCTCTATGAAATGTTTCACCTAACTTTAATTTCCGTTCTTTTTGACTTATTTCTTGTTTTTTTAAAATGTTTAAGAGAGTATCATCCACAAGAATTGATCGATATGAGCTATCTGTTTTAGGTGGACCGAACAATTCTGTTGCATCTTTCTTGTCATAAACAATCGTTTTATATATTTTGATTTTCTTATTAGGGAAGTCAATATCTTCCCACTGTAAAGCAAGTGCCTCGCCTTTCCTCATACCTGTATCGATTAATGTTTTAAATAAAATGTAATATTTCCAATCATCATGAAAGGCTGCATCTAAAAGTCTTATGACCTCATTTTTTGTAAGATATTCTAAATCTTCTTCTTGTTTTATTTGATTTATCTTTTTATTTGGAATAGTTACTCCGTAACATGGATTTTTAGATATTATTTGCAAGGAAACAGCTTTATTAAGAGCGTTGGACATGGTTGTATGAATGATTTCAATGGTACGACGACTAATATTTTGCTCAGCTATTTTATTAATAAAAATTTGATATCTAGCAGGGGATAGTTCTGCAATCTTCATATGTCCAATTAAAGGAATAATTTTTTTATAAACATTTCTTTCGTGCAATTTAAAAGTATTTTCTTTTACTGTATGTCTTTTATAATTCTCAAGCCCTTTCGGTAAATAATCTATTAATAATGCTTTCTTATCAAAGGTCTGTCCATTATTTAACTCTATTTCTCTTAGTGCAATAGCTACTTTTTCAGCAGCTTCTTTTTTGGTAGTAGCCCTTCTGGTGATCTGCGTTCGTTTTCCAGTAGTCGGATTTCTAGGACCTTCTTCTGTGCATTTCCAATTATATCCTTGTTTGTTTTTAGCGAGAACTTTTTGAAAATAAGCCATTTCTATCACTCCTTTTTAAAGATGTAACAGAACTAGTGTTCTGTTTTTGTTTGAAAGAAAAACCCCAAAAGGGGATAAGTAGTATTCTTCTTGATTCACTATTCAGTAATCAATGTAGGTTTATAATATATACCCTATATGATTCAATGGTTTGATGTCAATGACATACTTACCAGAACAACCTACCGAACATGATAGGGGAGGTGTCTCTGGCGTTTATCTGGTGAAGTTTTTGGTAGTATGTTTATAAAATCTTATGTATCATTAATACATATTCAAGAGGTGTTTCCATTGAATACACAGTGATTTTTATGCGTTTTTTGTAAAGTAGTGCTTCAATTAACGGTGTAGGTTAGTGGAAGAAGAAGTTTTAGCTTAATTAGAAGAATTGATTATTTTAAGCAGGTTTAAAGAGAGTTCTATTAACGAGAAAAGAGCTTATAAAAGAGCTCTAATTTTAGGTGGGGATTTAATGTCTAGCAACATTCTATGTTTTAGATAAAAATAATAACCTTGTCGAAATGAAACAGAAACAATATGAAACAGAAGATATCTTTCAAAAACTTATTGAACGATATCCAAATATCCTAGCTGGTGAACAAATTAATCCGAATGATCCGAGACAGTGGATTTTCATATCTCGAGAAATTGGTATACCTTCGGAAACAAGCGGAGGGAATCAGTGGTTTCTTGATCACCTGTTTATCGATCAAGATGCTATTCCAACCTTTGTAGAAGTGAAACGATCAACTGATACTAGAGTACGAAGAGAAGTCGTAGCACAGATGTTAGATTATGCAGCCAATGCGACTTCTTATTGGGAGATTGATACTTTACGAGAGTGTTATGAAACTCAGTTAGAACAAGAAAAAACAGTATCTTTAGAGTCACTAGGGATAAGTGTTGCGAAAAAAGAGTTGTTCTGGCAGAATGTTGCAACCAATTTGAAGGTTGGCAAGATCCGGCTGATGTTTGTTGCTGATGAGATTCCTATGAGTTTACAAAGAATTATAGAGTTTTTAAATGAGCAAATGACTGAGACAGAAGTATTAGGTCTTGAAATTAAACAGTATGTATCCTCAGATGGAATGAAAACGTTGGTTCCGAAAATAATCGGTAGAACATCAACTGCTGTTCAAGTGAGGCGACATGAAAAAGGTACATGGGACGAACAAAGTTTCTTCAATGATGTGCTAAATATTAGTGGTGAACAAGCTGTGAATGTTTGCCAAGGTCTTCTTCGTGGATTTGAAGCGTTAGGGTGTCGTATTTGGTGGGGGAAAGGGCGTACTCATGGAAGTTTCATTCCTGTATATGATGGACGATTAGCCAATCATCAACTCTGCTCTATTTATCAAACAGATAAAACAACGCTTGTTGAACTGCAATTTCAACACTTCAAAGAACCGTTCAATCAGATTGATGCAAAACAGAAACTAAAATAGAAATTTGAAACAATACCAGGCTTACTAATAGAAGAGCAACGACTCAATAAGCGACCGAGTTTCGACTTGTCCTTATTAATGAATGAGGAACAACTTAATTTATTTTTGGAGATATACAAAGGCTATATAGAAGAAGTGAAGGAATATGAAAGTCAACTGGTAACAAGATAGTAATAGGGCTTGTAAACTTGATAGGGGTTAAGTTTTGTCTAACTGGTGATTTAATTATTAGCTAAAATATCAGGCTTATTCTACTGGGGGCTTTAGTTCAAGAAAGAGTTCAGAATAAAGGACCTCAAACAGGTCCTTTTTCTCTTGTTAAATTATTAACATTAAAATTTACAGAGCCAGTTTTTAAAAAGTTTCAGGGAGATGTAAACGTATGCATATCCTCTTTTTTATAAACTCGATATGTTCCCACAGCACGTAAACATATCGTTGACGTGTTGGCATTTTTTGAGCTGAAAGAAAAGAGCTGTTTTTTAGCTCTTTTTTATTTTCTTTCTTCCACTAAGAAGCAGAATAGTTTAAGTAGACATAGAAACGAGATTTTTAATCTATTGTGAAATATGAGCAATGACACTTCCTGCTCTTATATTACTATTTTTCTTTCGATTCTAAAAAAGCATCGACGGATTCATCCAATAATCTTTCCCGATTTGGGTCTTCATTGACATCTGTATCCACTTCTATTGCTTGTTTAAGTATGCCGTATGTATCATCTTCTTTATTTAATCGATTAACTTGATCTTTATGTGGGACTGGATTATGGCGATTATTTTTTTGATTTGGCATATAATCTCCTTCTGTAACAGATATTTTATAATTAGTATGAACAATTAATCCAAAATAAAATTGAATACTACGTTTAGATTGATTATTATTTCAGTTCCTTTCACGAACTGTGGCCTGTAATTGATTAATAAGAAGCTTTCTTATCTATTTTCGCCATTTGCATTCTTCAACTATCGGGTGCTGAGCTTCAAATAAGTAGTAAAGATTTTTTTATTGTATTAAAAAGTTACGTTAGATTAATTAATGGGTTTGGAAGGAGAGAGATGAAGAAAAGAGCCACTTAAAAACATGCTCTTTCCTTTTTATTTATCAAGGTTATTAGAATCAATCCCTTCTTTTTTATGGTGTCTCTAAATCTCCACGACCCAAATAGGTAGATTCCTTGTCGGCGAAACCCTTCTTATTATCTTGTTTTTCTTTCGTTTTATCGACATTAGGAGATTCAATCTCAACCATTTGATTTGTTGGATATTGTGAAAACACTTCTTTGCTTTCTTCATTGTTCATGTGTAACACCTCCCCTTATATTGTGTCCAATCATGAGTTTTTTTATGAAAAGGGGAATTATAGCAATGGTTACATACTGTCATAGAGGCAGCTTTTTTTGTTTCACTAACAAAGCAGTTTAGTTGAAGAGGGGTGTTTAATTTTTGTTCAACAAACGGGCCAGTGTATAAGTTAAATCAAGTTAGGAAAGGAAAAGATAAAGATAACAATCCATTCGAAAGGGGTGATTCTATGTTTGTTATAAGAGGTAAATCAGGCTATAAGTTCTTCTCGACAGAACCGGGTACATACGGTCAAGAAGTGCAGCATGAAACAAGAAGGAAGGCTGAGTCTATGTTAAAGGTAGCGAAAGATACTTTGCCTTTTGAAGAGTTTGAGATCGTGGAGCTCTAACAAAAAAAGAGGACGGCAAACAAGGTTAGTTTACCATCCTCTTGGCTTTCTTTTTTTTCAAGTGCTGCAAGAAAGAAAAAGGGTCTTGTATAAATAAAAAATTCCCTGTCTGCCAACGGGGAACAATTAGAGATTTCTCTTTTTAATCACATACTATTATTTTACCACACAAGGGGGGAACCTTTTCATGAGATTACAAAATATTGATATAGATCCTAGTACTATGAGACTAGAAGTTGATATAATGAGTCAAAAAGGGAGCTTTGCTGTTGTTGTTTGTGATGGGAAGGCTCGATTAACTCGTTTACCGGAACATGGTGGGACCAAGATTATTACACATCAGGGTAAGGTGAAGAGGGTTAAGTTTGATGAGGGGGAAGAGTTTTAGGTTTAATCGTACAGAACTTGGTATAGGGGAGAGAATAAAATGGATAAAAGAATACACTTATCCAATAAGTGTGTATAATAATATTTTTACAAATTCAATATTTTCCAACTCCTCTCTTTTAATATGTGGATATTCATTCAGTGATACACATATTAATAAAGTTATAGAGAGAATGTCTGCTATTCATGGTAAAAATAGAAAAATTGTAATAATTACTTATTTGAGTGATTATTGGAGAAAAAACTGGACTCCTGAAACTCAAATAATGGGGTTGAGTCATGAGATGTTTACATTTGTTGCAAAGTCATTTAATGAATATAGACCTTTTGAGAAGCTTAGATATTCGAATCCTATGGTTTCTAATGATGGTTGTGTACGAGTATATTTTGAAGGATTTAAAAACACTATTGAGAAACATGGAGAAGATATTATAAACTTTTTGAAATAATTTCAGTTCTATCAGCCCTCTGAAGGACACTGGATGAACGGTTATACCGTCGTTTGGTGTCCTTTTTTTGTTTTTAATTTTCAGATTGCCCGATTTCAATTATTGTGGCAACGGAGGAGGATATCATTTGAAAACTACAACAAAATTAAAAAAGGCAACTTTCCAGTATATAGAATCTGAGTTATATAGCTATCATGATACATTAAAAGAAATCCAGTTTTTAAGAAATAATATTATGTTCACGAAAGAGAATGACGATGAGAATGTTGGGGGCGGAAGAAGTTCTCTCCCTTCTTCTCCTACAGAACAGATAGGGGCACGGCTAGCGACTCACAAAAAGTTGAATAACCTGGAAGAAATCGCAGAAGCTATTGAGAAAGTATATAACGTTGTAAATGACGATTATAAAAAGCTTATTCGACTGAAGTATTGGACAAAGCCACAAACGAAAACGTGGGAAGGGATTGCTGCAGAGTTACATATCAGCAGAAGGAAAGCCTTTAATTGGCGAGATCAAATTGTTCAAGCTGTTGCAGAAGTGTTGGGATGGAGATAAATGGTACCAGAAAATGCGCGATAAATATATTTAGAAAGGGTGTAGACTTTGAAAGAAGTTAGTCACGAAATTACCGAAAGAGCGAAGTATGACCCCGTTATTCATAATTACTTAATGCTTCATGAACAAGGGAGCATAACGTATCAACAATTACTTGAAAATGTTGATCTCTATCTTAGTGAAGATAAGCAATCATGAGCTAGTTAGTGAAAAAGCGAAAAGCACTTTAAAAACATTGCACTTTAGGCCTTATAAAACGTAGTAATTGTATTACGCGATTTATGGAAATGAAGCATCTTCCGGGGTGCTTTTTTTTTGTTGAGGTGAAAGCCATGAATAAATGCGAATCATGCATATGGGTGAACAAAGTAAATGAAATGATGTGGGTGTGCAAGTTCCCAAGATGCTTAAAGATGCAGGGGGTTAAGGTGGATAACGAATTAAAGAATACACCTCGTCAAAATATGTAACAAGTGTATATAGTTTTGAATAGAGTGATGTGTCGTGAATAATTTGAGCTATTCGCAGGAAGTCATCTCCCTTTGTAGAATTAAGCAGACGAAAGTGTGGTGATATAAAATGGATACGGAAAAATTAGAACTTATCCAGAGCAGGGCTATCGAAATAGCTAACGAACAAATAGAAAAATATGTACGAGGTTTAGGTGATGATAAAATAGAAAAACTAGCCGAAACTATTATTATTATTAATGCAGCAGTAACAGCTCGACTTCTCGTTGAATACGACAACAATAAAGAAGCGGGTAATATTTAAAAAGCGTCCTTTCGAGGGTGCTTTTGTTTTGTCTAAAAAGAGAGGACGAAATGCTTCCAAATAAAATTAAAGTAGCCCGTATCGATTATCAAATACAAGAGGTTGAAGAAATAGATGATGATCCTAGTGTAATGGGTGCGTGCGTATATCAGAAATCAACTATTAAGATTAAAATCGGCATGTCTGAGAATAAGAAAGAACAAACATTGGTTCATGAAATGCTGCATGCATGTTTTAATGAGGCTGGATTTCATGAACAAGATGAAGATGTGATTAATCGAGTGGGGATTGTTCTGTATCAGGTGTTGAAAGATAATAAATTGAGTTTTTAACTTAAAAAGCACCTATCTCCCCGAAAGATAGATGCTCATGAAACTCAATTATTTTTTCTTTTCCATATTTATACATTTCTTATTGCTAGTTCAATATGTAGAAGTGCTTGAAACCTCTATCATATAAGAGTTTCTCATTCTGCTACATTGCTCATTTCCAACATCATATATGTTTAATAGACAAGTTCACCCATCAATACATGACAATGTATTAATAGTTTGAAACTGTTGACGCTCTAAGCGTCAGCGGTTTTTGGTGTTTTGGCCATAAGAGTGATATCGGAGAGAGTGGAGGAGTGTGACCAAAATATGAATTAAATTGGTCAAAAATTGTATTTGTAGATTTTTTAATAATTAAGAAGACTAATCTCATACTCTTTAAATTTTGGAATATTTATCTAATCTAAGACGTAATCAGTATTTAAAGGTTGTTTTGTTTTAGGTTTGATAATATAATATTTCGGTATAGAAAATTCGAAAAAATTTAATTACTTAAAGTGAACGTGTGGGGGACAACTATGTCGGGAAAATTTCCAACTTCTTATATTATTGTTATCGGTTTAATGCTGTTTGCATTATTTTTTGGGGCAGGTAATCTCATTTTTCCTGCTATGCTTGGTCAATCTGCCGGGGAAAATATCTGGGTCGCCAATGCTGGATTTCTAGTTACGGGTGTCGGTTTACCATTGATTGGTATTCTGGCTTTTGGATTTGCGGGTAAAGATGATTTACAGTCGTTAGCTAGTCGTGTTCATCCGATATATGGTATTGTTTTTACAATAATTTTATATTTATCTATTGGTCCTTTTTTTGCAATTCCTAGGGCAGGGACCGTATCATTTGAAATTGGCATTAAACCATTCTTATCACAAAATGGAGATTCTGTGCCTTTGTTAATTTTTACCGTTATTTTTTTTGGAATAACGTGTATTTTGTCTTTAAACCCATCTAAAATTGTTGATATTGTTGGAAAATTCTTAACGCCAATCAAATTAACTTTTATAGGTATCCTAGTAATAATTGCTTTTATTTTTCCTATCGCTCATTTTCAAGCACCTATACCTGATTATCAAGTTTATCCATTTTTTAAAGGATTTCAACAAGGATATTTGACAATGGATACCTTAGCTTCTTTTGTTTTTGGTATTATTATAATTAATGCGATTAAAGAGAAAGGTGCTACGACCAAGAAACAAATTATGAGCGTTTGTATTAAAGCGACAGGAATCGCTGCAATCATACTCGTTCTTTTTTATACAGCTATTGCTTATATGGGAGCATCAAGCGTAGGAGAACTTGGATATTTAGATAATGGGGGAGAAGTTCTAGCTGGTGTTTCCCACTATTACTTTGGTTCATATGGTAATGTACTTTTAGGCCTTCTTATAACAGTGGCTTGTTTAACAACAAGCGTTGGCCTAGTGACAGCTTGTTCGTCATTCTTTCATAGTCTATTTCCTAAAATCTCTTATAAAGTCATTACGATTGTTTTATCAATTTTTAGTGCGATGGTTGCTAATATTGGTTTAACACAGCTTATCACTATTTCAGAGCCTGTCTTAACGGTGATTTATCCACTTGCTATCGTGCTGATTGCCTTAACCTTCTTACATTCATTATTTAATGGTCAGCGGGAGGTCTATCAAATCAGTTTGCTATTCACATTTATTATTAGTCTATTTGACGGACTTACTGTAGCTGGTTTTCAATTTCATAGTGTTGACGATTTCTTTAATCGATATGTACCGTTATATAGTATCGGTCTAGGTTGGGTACTTCCAGCTATCATTGGAGGCCTATTAGGATATTTTATTAGTAAATTAAAACATAAAAAGTATACAGTATTAGAAGATATTAAACAGAAATAACCATATTCGAATATTCTCAAAGAAAAGGCGTTCATAAAAGTATAATACTTTATGAGCGCCTTTATTTTTAAGTTCTGAATCATTAAATAATACATCAATGCTAATAATTGCTGAATCATCATCAGTTAGACTATAGATTATTAATCAGCATCTCAAAGTCTAAGGAATCGTGCTCATTATGCAACTGGGGGTATTTTAACCAAGAGAGGGATGTCTACAAGTTCAACCATTATGGTAAATATAATAATTGAATGAATAAACAAAATGGAAAATTAATAATATTAAATAACGAATTAACGTTATTAATTTTTTGATTGGTAAAAATTAAATTTTATTATTTATATTTTCGATTCCTTGTTGTATAATCGAATCAACTAAAAGGAAGGAATTTCATTATGGCCTATAAAGTAATCACAAATTGTCCTGTCTGCAGTAAAACATTGAAAATTACAAAGTTGCAGTGCTCTCATTGTCACACTACGATTGAAAACGAGTTTGAATTATCTAAGTTGGCATCATTATCAAAGGATCAGCTTCATTTTGTGGAAGTATTTTTAACATGCAGAGGGAATATCAAAGAAGTTGAAAAGGAACTGGGGATTTCGTATCCAACGGTTCGAGGCAAGCTAACAGACATCATTTCATCCCTTGGATATGTGCAGAAGAAGAAAAATGAAGTAGACGAGAAAAAAGTTGTCACCATGTTGGAAAATGGCGAAATCACACCAGAAGAAGCCATTAAGCTCTTAAAAGACGAATAGGGAGGAATTTATCATGAAAGAGGAAATTACAAGAGTGTTAACAATGGTTCAAGAAGGGAAGATTGATGCAGATAAGGGGTCAGAACTGATTCAAGTATTAAGAGAGAAAGAAGAAACAGGTAATAAGCTTTTTGAAAAACCGACTAAATATTTAGATAAAACATTAAAAATTCGTGTTGTATCAGCCGAAAATGATAACGTCACGGTCAATTTGCCTATAAAACTTGTCAAGGTAGTATTAATGGCTGGACACAGCATCGCAGCGAGTATTCCTCAATCGGAAAAATACGTTAAAGATATAGATATAAACCTTATTATTGAAGCAATCGAAAATGAATTAGATGGCCAAATTGTTGATATTAAATCGGCAAACGGGGATACCGTTTCGGTCATCATTGATTAGTGATTTGCTTATGATGCATGTAAAAGTGAAAGCAAAAGACGTTCGGTTCACCATCCCCATTCCATATGCTATTTTAAACATTGCTATTTCCATTTTGTCTTCAAAACTTTTTCAGCAAAATGCAAACAAATGGACAAAAGAGCACTTCGAAAGACAAAAACTGGACTTTACCTTTCCACTAATAGACAAAAAAGCGCTAAAGCCTATTGTCAAGGAACTGAAAAATTATAAGGGGATTGTGTTAGTAGATGTCAAAGCTAAGGACGGTACTGAGGTTAAGGTTAGATTATAATTTATTATAGAATACACCCCAATTATTAGATGTTGTGTCTAATAATTGGGGTGCAGTTCATGCTGAGAAATTGGGCTTTTAATATTGGAATTTCCTTAACTTTGTAAATCCGCCGCTACCCTCTATTATTTTTTCGTTTATAAGCTTTAAGAGCTTTAAAATAATCAAATTTTATTTTTTTAAAAAAAGTGTAAAATTCAAATTATTCAAAAAAATAAATTGACAATTACAACGGGAAAAATATAATAAGATGGGATGAACACTCATACTTTCTTCTATGTCACATCCTAATTGTAAATTTTCTCCCTCTCTAGATTTAAACTTCAAAAGCTTATCATAGTATCGTCCCATTTCACGTTAAAATCATAACCAATTTAGGAGGAATGTTGATGCGTCATTATGTGTCTACTAGTCAAAAAGGAATTAATCGGGACTCACTGCCATTTAAACTATATGAGAAGGCTAAAAAATTTGGAACTTGGGATCCTAACAACATTGATTTTAGTAAAGATAAAGCTGATTGGGAATCATTAAATGCGGACCAGCAAGATACACTTCTCCAACTAATTTCCTTTTTTTACGGTGCTGAGGAGGCCGTAACCCATGACATTCTTCCACTTATTTATGCAATTTCAAAAACAGGACAATATGAGGAAGAAATGTATTTAACAACCTTTTTATTCGAGGAAGCGAAACATGCAGACTTTTTTAGTCTTCTGTTACAAAACATCGGTATTAAACGAGATTTAAATTCTTTTCTTTCACCTGTTTATAGAAAGGTATTTGATGAAATATTGCCAGAAACGATGGGCCGCCTATTACATGACCAATCTCCTGAAGCCATTGCGGATGCCTCCGTTGTTTATAATATGTTTGCAGAAGGAGTACTTGCTGAAACCGGGTATTGGGATTTTTATGAGAGTTTAGCTAAAATTAAAAAAATGCCTGGCCTCCTAGAAGGGATTACCTATATTAAAAGAGACGAGTCAAGGCATATTGGATTTGGAACCTTCCTATTACAACGTCTTATTTCTGAGAATCCACATTTATTAGACCATATTTTAAATAAACTCCAAGGATTAATGCCAATTGCAATCGAATTGAGTGAAACGATGCGATTTGAAGAAGTAAGTCCATTTGGTGTAAAAAAATCAGATAGTCAAGCTTTTATGGCCAAACAAATGAATGCAAGGATAGAGGTGTTGAAGAGAGCTCGAGGTAAAAGCTTAGACGAGATTTACCGTACGGAAATTATTTTTGAATAATTAAAAATCAAGGTGAAAAAGCCACTCCAAAACAGTTTCTTTGGATATATAATATTATTAATCTGGCGCAAGAATTGAATAACGATGGACTGTTTCAGCAGTCCATTTTTCTTGTTCTTTAATCAGCTAAAGGGGCAGCAGTTTAATTACACAAGAGATCAAAATTAATAAGGTATAATTTTCCTGATAGTGTTTTGGAAAGAGATGTAATATGATTAGGGCAATCTTGGAATTATTCTGTATCACATCTATTATTTTTATTCTTGGTAGTTTAATGAGAGCCTTAGTTAAGCATAGTCTATGTAAGTATAGAAATAAACGTAGATAATACTACTGATGGATGGTTTGTTGGTATAACAATTTTAATATTACTTTTTGTATTGTATAGAAATCGTCTTCAATTTCCAGAATTTTATAATGAGGAAGGAAATAAAAAACTCCCAAAGAGAATTAGTGTATCTTTGATTTGTTTTTCAATTTTTATGATAATCGCTGCTCCTTTATTTCGCTAACTGGGAACATTAGTTTAAGAAGAATTTATTGATTTTAGGACTGAGATCTTATTTTAGTTATTCCAGAAAAGGGCGCGTTAATGCAATAAGCATATACTCTAAATAAGGCATTATATACAAGATTTTATGCATAACTTGTATATAATGCCTTATTTTCCATGTGAAAAAACATACTGCCGTAAACGATACCTTTGTATGCTCGACCAAAAACTGTCCATATTTATATATTTCTTATTGCTAGTTCAATATGAAGAAGTGCTTGCAACTCCTATCATATAAGATTCTCGCATTCTGCTACATTGCTCATTTCCAAAATCATATATGTTTAATAGACATATCCTTTTTATTTTGTGTTGGGAAATTTTGTTAGGGTCTATATTAATAGTTCTAAAGAACTATTAATCACTTAATAATGATGTTTATACTAAAAATTTACTAAATCATTGATGAATGACTATTTTCTAAACGTAATCGATAATGTATTATTATGTAGGAATACTTTCAAAGGTACGCGTGCAAGTATATAAAAATAAAGAGTTCATTAAAAAGAGGTTTTATAAAATTGAAGGAAGCTATAATATTTTTGCATGGGGTAGTGGGAAATAAAAGTGCATTTAAGACAGAAATAGATACATTAAAAGATAAATATAATTGTATAGCTTACGACTATTATAATTCCGAAAGCTTAGGAGCAGATTGTCCTTTTTCTTTGGAGCTATTACTTCAACAGCTTTATGATCAATACAAAAGAAACGGAATTCAAAAGGCTCATTTATGCACATTAAGTTTTGGGTGTATAGTTGCTATGGCTTTTAATAAAAAATATCCTGAAATGGTAATGAGTTTGACTTTTGTAGGCGGATATTTTTGTAATGCTCTCTCAAAATTGAACACAATCCAAATTCAATTGTTAAATGAAAAACCACAATATGATTATAAAGCATGGCTGAAACGATATGCAGCCGCTATGAATCCAAACAAAAAGCAAATACAAGAAAACTCCGAGGCTATTTTTGTAAAGAATGCTCTTTTACTTCATCCGAATGTTTTTGAAAAAGCCGTTAGGGTACAATTTGAATATGATTCGAGAATGGATTTAATGAATGCAAAAAGTCCAATTTTATGGGTAATGGGCGAATATGATGAATTATATAAAGAAACATTAGCGGACTTAGAACAATATGTCCCGCATGTTGAATATCATGAGCTGCGAAATGCTGGACATGTAGCCCATATTCACCAGCCTGACCAATTCATGTCTATATTCCAACCTTTTCTTAAAAAAGTGAGCAATCAAAGAAGCTTAGCTTTAGAACCTATAGAGATATAAATAACAACGAGGTAGTGTCATCTACCTATCTTTAAATTAGGCTTTGTTAAGTTAAAGATACATTTTGGTGAGCTGCTTTTAATCTTGTGATTAAAACTGTCTTTTTGTCAAATTTCGTCTCGTTGTGTAATGATTTTCTTGCAGAAGAGAGTTTTTGCTAAAAATTATGTTGATTTTTAACTATGCTACTCACAATACCCATGAACTAAACGATAATCAACGGTTAAATGTCAGCAGGAGGTAGATCGATAGTGTCCATCAAGAAGAAACTTCCATTAATTTTCACCTTGTTGGTATTATGTATTTTAATAGCGAATAATGCTTTACATTATTTACGGTCTAAACAGCAATTAATAAATTTTAACGAAAAAGAAATAGCGTTAATTACTCAGGAAGTATCGTATCAGGTGGAAAGTGCAAAAGAAGGGTCTTTATTTGTAGAAAATATTCTTGGGAGAGAATTAAGAACGGCTTCTATTGCTATACAAAACTCGTTACCTTCTAAACACGAAGAGATAACTAATGAACAATTAAAAGCTTTGGCTGATGAGTTGATGATTTCACATATTACTTTATTAGCTCAAAAAGAAAACGATATTATCGGTGTAAAATCATCAGACCCACATGAAATCAATATGTCAACAAAAGAATGGGAATACTGGTATGATGCCTTTCAACAGCTTTTCTCTTTATCACCGGTTACTGTACAAGAAGGGGTAGCCCTGCCGAACTACTGGACAGGTCCAATTGAGATTGCTTCTAGCAATCCTGATCATATAGATAAATGGGGCTACTTTTATGATGGCTCTACTAATTTTATTATTAATCCCTATTTTCGTGACAATCAAGTATTAGAGTATGAAAAGCGGTTTGGTCCAAGTAATGTTATGGAACGCTTTACGAAGGAACTTGATGGTGTTGTGGAACTGACCGTTTTTAATCCGGAGAATTTTGGTCAAAAAGACCAAATCATTAATAAAAATGGATACAATTATATTCGAATTGCTGATAAACCGATTTGGTATGGTACGTATAAATATAGCAATCAAAAATTAGATGCAGAGATGATTCAAAAAGCTATAAAGACAGGAGAGACACAGCACTACACTGAAACGATAAACGAAAAAAATGTTAGGAAGACATTTGTTCCTATTAATACCGATGTAGAGGCACCATATGTTATTGGTGTAACATACGACTATGGATTAATTGAGAAAGAACTAAACCGTGAATTGTTGAATCATATTTTATTATTGATTCCGTTTATACTTATTGTGTTAATTACAAGTTTTGTGTTCTCTCGCTCGATTACAAAACCGATTGGTTATATAGTTGGACAAGTCAACGAGATTGCCCAAGGGAAATTCGGGAAAAATTTGATTTTAAAACGAAAAGATGAATTGGGGCTTCTTACACAAAATGTAAATGCATTATCGGATTTTTTACAAGTCTATGTAGCGGATTTAAAGCAGAGTCAAGAGGTCATTGAGTTTCAAGCGTATCATGATTCTCTTACTGGACTGCCTAACAGAAGGTATCTTCAAGAAGAGCTAAATAAGATGATTGCAAATACAAAACAAACAGATAGTTCGGTAGCGGTGTTATTTATTGACATAGACCGATTTAAAGATATTAATGACTCATTAGGACATGCGCTCGGTGATGAATTAATCAAGCTTGTATCAAATCGACTAAAGAGCTGTCTCTCTAGTACAAATAGTTTTGTGACCAGACAGGGCGGCGATGAGTTTGTTATTTTGTTTAAAAACCTTGAATTAGAGAAGGTAAAAGCGGCAGCTGAAACGATTGTCACAGTTATTAAACAACCTTTTATTATTGAAGGAAATGAAATACATGTAGGTGCGAGTTGTGGTTTAAGTTTATATCCAATGCATACGGAGAATCAAGATACTCTGATGGTATATGCTGATATAGCGATGTATGAGGCTAAGAAACAAGGGGGCAGTAAAGTCGTTGTATATAACGATACAATCAATATAAAAAATAAAGAGAAGCTTCGTATAGAAACCCGATTGAGAAAGGCTATTAAAGAAGAAAAAATTGAAGTCTATTATCAGCCGAAAATAAATGCTAAGGAAAATATCGTGACTGGAGTAGAAGCATTGGTAAGGTGGACAGATGAGGAACTTGGATTTGTGTCGCCAGATAAGTTTATTTCTGTCGCAGAGAGCACAGGATTGATTCATTCTTTATGGGAATTAGTGATGAAGAAAGCTTGTTTCCAGGTAAGTAAGTGGAATGAAGGTCGTTTAGAGCCGTTAAATCTTGCCGTAAACTTTTCACCAAAGCAATTTCAAGATTCTAATCGACTAATAAAACAGGTTGTAGACATTCTTTCAGAGTCAAAATTGTCACCTGCCTATTTCGAAGTGGAAATTACAGAAAATATTTTATTTGATCATTCAACAGAAACTATAGAAGCTTTGGAAAAGTTACGAAACTATGGAGTTTCTGTTTCAGTGGATGATTTTGGAACCGGGTACTCTTCATTCAGTTATTTAAAAACATTACCCATTGATAACCTTAAGATTGATCGAACATTTATTCAAGATATTCAGGAAGATCATAGCAATTCTGAAATCTCTGAAGCTATTATAACGATGGCACGTGGCTTACGGTTACATGTAATAGCAGAAGGGGTTGAGGAAGAGCATCAAAAAGAATTTTTATTAAAGAATGGATGCTATCATATGCAAGGCTATTTGTTTAGTAAGCCACTTAGTAAACAGGAGTTGGAAATATTCCTGAAAGAGAACTATTAACTTAATTAATACTAATTAATATAGAAAGAATCAATGCATACTACCTTTACATTCTTCTTTTAATTATTTATGATTAGCTAATGTTAGTAGATAGCGAGGATATCGATTCCTTGTATATATTTCAAATAAAGGCTATGTTATATGACGCTGTTGATTTCGGATCAACGAGGTTATATAACATAGCCAGAATAAAAGAGAGGTACTTAAGAAAATGTCTTTCAATGAACAAAAATTAATTGCTCAAAAATTTCCGGATATATTTGAGCAAGACGATGCTGCTGAAATACATAGAAAAATTGATCAATCTCAACATTTTATGGAAGCTGTTAAAGGCTTAATTGAGCTCTGCGGCGATGATCCTAATCGTGATGGTCTTATAGAAACTCCATATAGAGTATTAAAAGCATTTTTAGAATATACAGAGGGTTATAGAGAAGATCCTAAAGCTCATTTGTTAAAGACTTTTGATGTAAATCATCAGGAGTTGGTTTTAGTAAGAGATATTGAATTTTATTCGATGTGTGAACATCACTTTGCTCCTTTTTTTGGTGTAGCCCATGTAGGATATATCCCTAATGAAAAAATTACTGGGTTGTCGAAGATTGCTCGTATGGTGGAAGGATATGCGAAGAGATTTCAGGTTCAAGAACGATTAACAACTGAAATTGCAGAGGCCATTGAAGAAATTTTACAACCTAAAGGCACGATGGTAGTAATTGAAGCCAAGCATATGTGTATGTGTGGCAGAGGAATCAAAAAGTCGAATGCTTCTACTGCAACATCATCTGTTCGCGGAATATTTGCTGATAAATCCGAGACACGTGCAGAGTTTTTATCGATTCTTCAAAGACCTAGTGTTTTATAGGAACAGAAAAGGCGTAACCTAAATTAAATTGGGGTACGCCTTTTTATTAGTAAAAGAGGGGAGTAGTTTCATGCGAACGTTACTAATTGATATGGATTCTGTCATATGTGATTTAATGTCAGAGTGGCATCATCGATATAATAAAGACTATGATGATAATTTAACGGTTGATCGGCTAAAGTGCTGGAATTCTGAGAAATATGTAAAGCCTGAATGTGGAATAAAAATATATGATTATTTGAAAGAACCAGGTTTATTTAGTCGTTTAAAGCCGCTTCCGCATGCAGTAGAAGTTTTAAAAAGATTATACAAGGATTATGAAATTTTAATCGTAACGAGCAGTATTTCGAGTGCCTTTGCCGAGAAGGAAATATGGGTGGAAAAACATCTTCCTTTTATAGGGAAGCACAACATGATTTTTACTCATCGAAAAAACATGATTGTTGGTGACTTGTTATTTGATGATGCCCCCCATAATTTAAAGGAATTTGCTGCTACTGGAAGGCTTGCTGTTGCTATGGATTATCCTTACAACAGAGAAGTTGAAGTTCCGAGAATTGGAAATTGGTTAGAGTTTGAAAGGTTCTTACAAACAGAAGCTTGGGTGGAGATTTCATGAAACATATTGATGTTATCATTATTGGCGGAGGGTCAGCAGGAATGTCAGCAGCAATATGGTGTAAGAGGCTGGGGATTGATCATCTTCTTCTCGAAAAAGAAGAGAAGTTAGGTGGACAATTAACCAAAATTCATAATGAAATTATAGATTATCCAGGTCTATATGCTAAAAACGGAAAGGAAATGCAACAGGAATTTGCCGCTTATTTTCATAATGCAGGATGTCTATATAGATTACATACAAAGATTTTATCCATCGATGTTTTATCAAAAACTCTTAAAATTCAACAGGAGAATAAGATAGAAGAACTTCACTTTCATTATTTAGTTTTAGCAATGGGGTCAGGACCAAAGTTGCTGGAAGTTCCGGGAGAAAGGGAGATGATTGCTAGAGGAGAAGTTTACTCTGCGACAGCAGATAGATGGCGATTTAAAAATAAAGTCGTAGCCGTTGTAGGAGGAGGAGACCGAGCTTTAGAGGGGGCTATTCTTTTAGCGGATGCGGACGCTGCAGTTTACTTGATTCACCGATCTGAAAACTTCAAGGCAAGAAGTCAATATATGGATATCGTAACCGAGAAAGAGAATATAAAAATAATCACAAATACTCGAGTGACTTCTATCCACGGAGAACAGTGCGTGACTTCAATCGATTTGCTAAATAACAAAGAGAAAGCGTTTGCTTTGAAGGTGGATGCTGTTTTCCTAAGGATAGGAAGTAAACCAAACAGTGAGCTTGTGAAAGGTCTTGTTAAAGTAGCGGAGGATGGATTGATTGTGACCGACCGTATAGGTCAAACAAGCAACAGTGCTATTTATGCTATTGGAGATATTTGTACAAATCCTTTATTTTCGAGTATAGCTTCATCAAGTGGACAGGCAGCAATCGTTGCTAAGTATTTATCGTTATTATTAACAAAGAAACATTTGAATTAATAAGTTTGTTTCTAAATTCAAACCTTAGCTCTATATTTTATGGAGCTGAGGTTATTTTATTTGTTCAGATTTTAATTGCTCAAAAGCTTCTTCATACAAGATAAATAAAGATGTTTTTAGAAAAATATCTTTGTAGTGAACGAATGGGTGGTGCTAAACGTCATAGTAATAAAGTTAGAGGAGGAATGAGATGTGAAAAATCGGACGTTTTGGAAAACGTTTTTGGCCTTTTTATTTATAGGTCTTGTAGGAATCGGGTTTTTAGTACCCGCTATGATTCCGTTATTGGAGGAACAGTTACAATCACTTCCGAATGTACCTGACCTTCCTTTTGAAGTGCTTGTGATTAGTTCTTTGATCAATCCACTGATTCTTTTAATTATTGCCATTATAATTGGCCAGCTGACAGCTCCAAAATTAAAGTTGGACTCATATTTATACCACCACATGCAAGGGAATAAAAGTATATGGAAAACGTTTAAATCGAATCTGCCTATTGGAATTATTCTAGGGGTTATTGTATCTGCTATTTTCTTTATCTTTGAACTGATATTTCAACCATATCTACCGGAAGCTTTAAAAATGAGTGTAGAATCAAGGAATCTTGTAAATACGTTAAATGGAATATTCTACGGTGGGATAGTCGAGGAGCTATTACTCAGATGGGGACTTATGTCCTTGCTTATTTGGATTATGTGGAAAGTTTTTCAACGGTCAAAATCAGCCCCTTCTCCAGCAATATTCTGGATTAGCATTATCATCAGTTCCATTTTGTTTGCATTAGGTCACTTAGGAGCTACGATGTTAGCTGCTCCATTAACACCGCTTATTTTAACTCGAATGCTGCTTCTTAATGGAATTGGCGGAATTGTATTTGGCTGGTTATATTGGAAAAAAGGTCTCGAGATTGCAATGGTTTCACATGCTGGCTTACACATTACTACAACAATTATAACGAATATTTGGTTTTTATTATGATGATTCAAATAGTTTCTTCTATCTTAAATAAATGATGAAGAATTAGTCTAAACTGTTTAATCTTTTATACCCATTTTGAAGTACGTACTATGTGTAAACCTATATAAATGAGGTGGAGTTATGGACAATATCGATTTACAGAAAAATGGCCTTCATTTGACACGACCAACAGATCCCAATGGGAATTATCGAGTTTTCTTTTCATTAATGATGCGTACATTATTATTTATTGTAGTTGGAGCTGTTTTTGTTGGTCTATTCTCCGTATTAGGAAGTGAAACACCTTTAAAAGCTGCGGAGAAGTGGTGGCCTTTCCAAGCGATATTAGCTAACGTCGCAACGTATTTTATTTTAAGGTCTTTTTTAAGAAAAGAAGGAATTCCATATAAGAGTATGTTCAACTATAAAAAGGGAAGTCAACGAAAATATGCTGTAGAAACATTATGGTTAGTGTTAGTAGGATTTGTTTTGGGAGGTGTATCATTATATGCAGCTGCCTATCTGTTATTTGGCATATTTAGTCTACCTACGACGATGTTTCAAGAAATCCCTGTATGGGCACTAGTCCTTGCATTAATTCTATTCCCTTTAACAAATGGTCTTGTTGAAACACCTACTTATATTGGATATGCGCTTCCTCGTCTCCATGCAATTACAGGAAAACAGTGGCTAGCCATTATTCTTGCTGGTTTGGCACTTGCCTTTCAACATGTTGCCTTGCCTTTAGTATTTGATATACCTTATATGTTATGGAGATTTTTATCGTTCATTCCACTTGCCCTTGCATTAGGACTTATATACATGAAAACAAAGAGACTAATTCCTATTATGTTGGCACATTACTTAATGGATCTGCAATTAGTCATCCAATTAGCCTTGATGATGTAGATTAGTGACATCTAAAATACGTGTATCCATTTTAAAAGTAGAAAAAAATGGATACTTTTTTTAAAAATATGTATCATACATTAGGGGGGTATAGTATATTATAAGTGAGGGGGTGCTATAGGTGGATTGTGAAAACCAAGAGGACCTATTAGAAATTGAACCATGTTGCTCGAGTCACTCTGAGAGGGTGAGTCATCATTCTGAAAAGGTAAAGAAGAGTTTAATTAATCGTCTAAATAGAATAGAAGGTCAAATTCGCGGGGTGAAAGGCCTCATTGAAAAAGATACTTATTGTGATGATGTAATTACTCAAGTTTCAGCGATACAATCTGCACTAAATAGTTTTTCCAAAGTTTTATTAGAAAATCACTTGAAGAGCTGTGTAACAGAGCGAATTCAAGAAGGGGATTTAGAAGTAGTAGATGAACTGTTGGTTACTATTCAAAGATTAATGAAAAAATAAGGAGCGAACATAATATGGAAAAAGTAACGTTGCTTGTAAGCGGAATGTCTTGTGGCCACTGTGTTAATGCGGTTGAGGGTGCTGTCGGTAAACTAAACGGAGTATCCAGTGTAAACGTTCATTTAAGTGAAGGGAAAGTAGATGTAGAGTTTGATTCATCAGCGGTTTCATTAGAGACTATAAAAGAAACAATTGATGATCAAGGCTATGATGTAGCATAATTTGAATTGTAAATACGTGCATAAAGTAAAAAAATGCACGTATTCTTTTCGAAAAAAATATACCTTACAGGGGTATTTAGGAGGGGTGGAAATGACACAAGAGTTAAAAGAAACTGTACTTCCGATAACAGGGATGACTTGTGCCGCTTGTGCTGTGCGAATTGAAAAGGGAATCAAGAAAATAGAAGGTGTAGAAGAGGCGACGGTCAATTTTGCTTTGGAGAAAACTTCTATTACGTACAATCCTAATGTAGCTCATATAGAGGAATTTAAAAAGAAAATCCATGACTTGGGATATGAAGTGATAGAGGAAAAAGCTGAGCTGGATATTATCGGCATGACTTGCGCAGCTTGTGCGACTAGAATTGAAAAAGGGTTAACTAAACTAGAAGGTGTAACGAAAGCATCGGTCAATTTAGCGTTAGAAAGCGCCTCTATCGAGTATAACTCATCACAAATTGGAACATCGGATATGGTAAAGCGGATTGAAAAGTTAGGGTATCAAGCGACTTTGAAAGAGGAACAAAACGAGAACATTAAAGATCTTAAAGCAAAAGAGCTAGAAACTCAAAAAGGGAAGTTTATTTTTTCGGCTTTCTTATCTTTACCATTATTATGGGCGATGGCTAGTCACTTTAGCTTTACATCATTTATGTATGTACCAGAAATGTTTTTAAATCCTTGGGTGCAATTAGCACTTGCGACACCTGTTCAGTTTATTGTTGGGAAGCAGTTTTATATAGGGGCTTTTAAAGCACTTCGAAATAAAAGTGCTAACATGGATGTGTTAGTTGCTTTAGGCACATCGGCTGCCTATTTCTATAGTTTGTATTTGTCTATAGCGTCTATTGGCAGCAATGAGCATATGATTGAGCTTTATTATGAAACAAGTGCCGTTTTAATTACATTAATCATTTTAGGAAAATTGTTTGAAGTTAGAGCAAAAGGCCGTTCATCAGAGGCCATAAAAAAACTAATGGGTCTCCAAGCAAAAACAGCGACCGTGTTGAGAGCTGGAGTTGAACGAGAGATTCCGCTAGAGGATGTATTAGTAGGTGACATTGTTTATGTAAAGCCGGGTGAAAAAGTACCGGTAGATGGAGAAATCGTAGAAGGAAGTTCAGCTTTAGATGAATCAATGTTAACAGGTGAGAGTGTTCCTATTGATAAAACAGTAGGCGACTCTGTGATTGGAGCAACGATCAATAAAAATGGATTCTTAAAAGTAAAAGCGAAAAAAGTAGGTCGTGATACAGCACTTGCTCAAATTATTAAAGTGGTAGAAGAGGCTCAAGGTTCAAAAGCACCTATTCAGCGATTAGCGGATCACATTTCAGGAATCTTTGTTCCAATCGTAGTAGGAGTTGCTTTTCTTACCTTTTTAGTGTGGTTCATCTGGGTGGCTCCGGGTAACTTTGCCGAGGCATTAGAGAAATTAATTGCTGTTTTGGTGATTGCTTGTCCATGTGCCTTAGGATTAGCAACTCCTACTTCGATTATGGCAGGTACAGGAAGAGCGGCTGAGTTTGGTATTCTTTTTAAAGGTGGAGAGCATTTAGAAAGGACCCATCAGTTAACGACGATCCTGTTAGATAAAACAGGAACAGTAACAAATGGTACGCCCGTTTTAACGGATATTTTGATTGAAGAAGTCTTTGAAGAGAAGCAGTTTTTAACGTTAGTCGCTGCTGCCGAAAAGCAATCTGAACATCCGCTAGCTCAAGCAATTGTTGCTGGGGTAAAAGAGAAAAACATTGAATTGGTAGATGTAGAGGATTTTAAAGCAATACCGGGCTATGGAATTGAGGCAAAAATAGATGGCTATGTTATTGCTGCAGGAACGAGAAAGTTAATGAACAAGCACAACATTCATATTGAACATATGCTTAAGACGATGGAGGAGTTGGAGGGAAAAGGGAAAACGGCAATGCTTATTGCCATCAACAATCAATATGCCGGTTTAGTAGCTGTTGCGGATACAATAAAAGATACTTCAAAAGAAGCAGTCCAACGACTTAAAGATATGGGCCTTGAAGTGGTCATGATTACAGGAGATAACAAACGCACAGCCGAGGCAATTGCAAAAGAGGCAGGCATTGATCATATTGTGGCGGAAGTTTTACCAGAAGGAAAAGCAGAAGCAGTGAAACAACTTCAAGCTCAAGGGAAAGTAGTCGCAATGGTTGGAGATGGAATTAATGATGCTCCAGCATTAGCGACGGCGCATATTGGAATGGCGATCGGAACAGGCACAGATGTAGCGATGGAAGCAGCTGATATTACACTTATTAGAGGAGATCTCGGTAGTATTGCAGATGCCATTTACATCAGTAAAAAGACAATGCGAAATATTAAACAAAACTTATTTTGGGCGTTTGCCTACAATGTATTAGGAATTCCGATTGCCGCATTTGGTTTCTTAGCTCCATGGTTAGCAGGAGCTGCGATGGCTTTTAGTTCTGTGTCGGTAGTATTAAATGCATTGCGTTTGCAAAGGGTGAAACTTTCAGATAAAGGGGAAACAAACCGATGAAAAAGTGGATGTTTTCAGCTGTTTTATATCTAGTCGTTGTTGTTGCAGGGTATGCTGTTTATGAGGCAGTGTTTGGTGTAAATAAGGGCGCAGAGCACGATGCTTCGAAAAATGTAGCCGAGCAAAAAATCGAAGAACATAATTCCCATGCTAATGTTGGAACAGAACAACAGCATGAAGAAGACAATCACGAACATGGCGAAACAATTAGTAAAGAGAATGAAATACAGGTAACAATTGAAGGAGGAAACAAGCAACTATTTCTAACACTAAAAGATGATTTAGGAAATCCTGTAACAGATTTAGAAATAAATCATGAGAAGCTTCTTCATCTTATTGTCGTTGATGAACATTTAGAACAGTATCATCATTTACACCCTGAAGAAATAGCACCAGGTCAATTTAAAGTGACGAGCGAATTGGAAGAAGGAACTTATAAGGCTTTTGTAGACATCAAATCAACGAGCTTGCAATACGAAGTTCAACCAATTCCTTTTATAGTTGGCAATCCTGCAACGAGTGAACATGCACATGGTTCATTGCAAGTCGATAAAGAATTAACTAAAACAGTTGATGAAAACAAAGTATCTCTTATGACAACGGATTTGACGGCTAATGAACCTATGACATTAACATTCGATGTTTATGAAGCTGTACTTGAGCCTTATTTAGGAGCAATCGGTCACGTTGTAATTTTAGATGAACAAGCGGAAGAATACTTACATGTTCATCCACTAAATGAACATGATCCAATCTTTGAAACTCAATTTCCGCATCCTGGTATTTATAAAATCTGGGCAGAATTTCAACAAGATGGAAAAGTAACTGTGTATCCGTTTGTGGTGAAAGTTAAATAGTTGATTTTAAGAGAGCTATTATAAAACCCAGGATGCTTAATAGAGTGTACCCTATAGAGTAGACATCAAAAAAAGTCTACCTATAGGGTACTTTTTGTATAATTAAGAAACACAACTAGAGATAACATGGAGACGGGGAAAATAATGAGTAAAAAGAGTTTCACAGAGAAAGAGATCAAGCAGCTATCAACTAATAAATACGTTAAAGCAGTAAGTTCAAAAGGAATCACTTATACAGATGAATTTAAACATATTTTTATTTCTGAAAAAGAGAAAGGAAAGTTAGCGAGAGAAATATTTGAACAATGTGGGTTTGATGCAGAGGTTTTGGGGATGGAGAGAATTTATTCAGCGAGAAAAAGATGGCAAAAAGCATACAAAAATAACGGGATAATTGGTTTACGTGACACTAGGGCAGAAAACTCAGGACGCCCCAGAGAAAAGGAACTTACCCTAGAG